>CAIRNW010000348.1 GCA_903879995.1 uncultured Bacteroidota bacterium | reverse complement strand
TTGTGTTCAATTTTTTCAAGCAAGGCTTTTTTCTCAGTGATCTTCTTTTTTGTAAGCTTGACATCTCTGCTACTTTCAAATAAACGCTCCCTCAACTGCTTCATTATCGCATTGACGATTTTAGTTCTTTGATTGGGGTTATACTCAAATCCGCTGAGCAGCGTAACAAATAAAGAGTTCAAGTGCTTAGCGCTCACGTTAACAGGATGCTTTCCTTCCTTGATCTTGTAATACCAGTTTCCTTTTGTCTTATATCCCGTAAAAGGCATCTTACTCACCTCATCTTTTGCAAATGTTTTTAGTGGCACTTCATCATGGCGAGAAACTTTTGGCACACCCGCAATGGGGTTATCGTTTAGGATATCTTGAACCTTCATAAAGGTTTTGATATCTACCAGCGCTGGGTGTTGACCTTTGATTAGCTTTCCTCCAACTAGTTTTCCTGTTACATAGCCAGCATAAAAGGGATTGCTGAATACATGACGAAAGCTTGTTTTGGTAATACGAACTCCTCTACGGCTAAGAAACTCTACTACTTCTTTAAACTGACACTTACCATCAGCTACCATCTGAAAACCTCGCTTTAAGTGTTTGCCTTCTTCGGTGATTACATACTCATGGAAGCAGGCTCTATGCTTGGGCTTTAGGTTTTTGTACCCCATCGGAGTAGCATAAGGCCAATAGCCTTTTAGCATAACCTCTCTAGTGTTAATCGTTGTTCTGTCACTTTTTAAGCGGTTGTCAAAATTGTTAAGCATGTGAAAGAAGTTCTCCTGCAGCCTACCAATAGCCGTAGAAGTATCTATGTCCTGCGTAACTGATTTTACGGTTATCCCTTGCTTGCTCAGTTCCTCACTTAAATGCGAAGCAGCAGCACCGCTTCGGGAGAAGCGGTCATAATTGAAAACTATGATGTAGGATATGTTCTTGTGCTTTTTTACATATTCCAACATGCGTTGGAACTCTTTACGGCCATCTGTCTTTGCGGATTCATACGTACCCCCAAAATACTCTTTGATTGTGATACTGTGAGTGGCAGCATAGTTATTACAGTACTTGCTTTGCACCTCAAGGCTTCCGTTGTTTTGCGCCTGTTCCTGGCTACTAACACGGGTGTATATCACCCCGTCACCACCACGTTTTTTGGTGCTATCCTGATAACGGTTGCGAGTTATTGTTTCAAGAGCTGTTTGAATGTTTGCCGTTTTCATACTTGTATTCAGTTTGCAGGTAGATATCAATGATTAAGGTAGCGAATTGATCTATCTGTTCCTCCTCTGTTAAGAAGTTGGTGGTAGATTCTGCTTCGCTATTCTTTTTTCGATCTTTTTGGGTTGCTTCGTTTACATAGGCCTTGCCATTTTGAGCCATCGTGATTTAAAGATTCACCACCCGGCCCCATGAGGGGATGCGAGTAAGTATCTTGTTAATCCCTGGAGCCGGGCTTACCGGAAGTCATTATCTTATTGGTTCTATTAAAATTGATAGTTCGGTTATCTCGTGTACTAATGGTCACCTCTTCATAGTTTTTCATTCGAAGGATTCTTTTTACTTCTTCAGCTTGATCCGCAGTTATCGTCTGTTTGGTTTGAGTGTCAATGCGGACTATTTTTTCTGATTGTACAACAATGCGTAACTCTTTTACATTTTTTTTGCGAAGCTCTTTTAGGACAATGCGCTCCTCGTCTTCAAGCAAGTGCGGTACTACAATGTTTGCAAGCTCCTTGTTGTCAACAAATTCTTCTAGCAATGCCTTTATGGAGATATAGATATGTGGCCTTTCAACATCGGATACTAATTCAGTATGTTTGAAAAACTGTTCGCCCCTCTTTTCAATCACTTCCCCTTTCGGAAATATCAATATACCTGCTTCCTTTCCAGCCCGTACACACCATATAACAAGGTTTGATAAGTAGCTAACATCAAACTTCAACCCGTATAAAAGCATCTTGTCTCCAAGAATGTACTCAACCTCTGCAAGCACCTGTTCATCCTCTGGCTCACTTATGCCTTTTGCTCTTTTTCCTTCAAGTTGCTTCTTTAATTCCTGCAGGTTCTTACTAGGTAGTTCATCAAAGTATGCATCTTTAAAAAAGTAATCGGTCACTTTTTCGGTGGAGGCAACTGGATAACCCAAAGCCCGCAGATTGTCTAGTATCCTCAACCAGATAAGTTGCGAGAGGCTCACATTTAGTCCCCAGTCACCCTTTGGGATAAAGGGTAGTAACTTATTCCTACGCCAATAAGGCAAAAATTTATATAGCGATGACTCGCCATCGATGCTCATGAACTTTTCCAGCTCAAAAACGGGCTGGAAGTACTGTTGCTGGAACATTTCCAGGGATAATTTTTTGGGCAGCATTTTGCAATTTGAGATTTTAGATGTTATTTTGTCCAACTTCTACACAAAAGTAGGAGTTTTTGTAACATGACAAAAATTATCTTTCACCCCCTTAATCCAGCCGTTCGGTACGGTTCCTGTGCCTACTGCGGCAAGGTTTTTCCCAATTCCAGCTAACTATCCAAAGGAGACTGCGAAGCAGGTTAAAGGATAGCCCATAATTGCGAGAACATCAATTTACAATAAAAACAACAACAATGAAACGTAAAACAATCAACACTGCCAATGGCCCAGCAAAAACCTTTGCACTGGGCCGAGTCTGCCAGCATTGCGGAGAGCCGATCGCCGACCAGGAGCGAGCCTCAAAAACCCACTGCACCAGGTACCGAGATGAGTTTGGGGTCATTCACGACTGCAAAAGGCGTAAACATCAACTCAAAACACAGTTGCAAGAGGATGTCCTACTCGATTTCTCAGCCAAACAAAGAGAGACGAAGCGACAAATTGAAAAAGTAATTGCAGCGCATGGCGATCTAGTCTCCACAGAAGTACTAATTGCGTACAACATAAATCCGGGAGAAAGTATCAGTTGGCACTATCACTCTGGCCTTCTCTATGCTGAAATGCTGGGATATA
>CAIRNW010000347.1 GCA_903879995.1 uncultured Bacteroidota bacterium | reverse complement strand
TGAGTAATTGTCAAATTGCTACTATCAAAAAATGGATAGATGGCGGTATGCTGAATAATTAAAAAAGTATGAAAAAGAACTTAAAGATTATTATTCCACTTATTTTATTAATTACTGTAGCAGGGGCTTGGTATGCATATAAAGAATACAACCGTAAGCCAGCTAGTATGGAAAATACCAAGGCAGACTTTGCTACAAACACTGCTACCCTTATTGCTGCCTTTGAGGAGAATGAGGCAAAAGCTAATCTACAATACTTAGATAAGGTTGTGGAGGTGGAGGGGGCTATTCGTTCAGTCAACCCAGATGAAGCGGGTTTGTATACGGTTACATTGGGAGATGACGGTTCACTTTCCTCCGTTCGTTGTAGTGTAGACAGTGTTTTTAGTGAGCAGGCCAGTGAGTTGCAACCAGGCGGTTCTATTACTGTTCGTGGTGTATGCACTGGTTTTATGGCAGATCCACTTTTGGGATCAGATGTTACATTGGTACGTTGTGCTATTTTGAAAAAATAATAATCATGCTATGAAAAAATCGCTTTTCATTTTCTTACTGGGTACTTGTCTACTCAATGTTGCCAATGCGCAAAAGTTTTTTACCAAAACAGGTCGTATCGATTTTAATGCAACGGCTCCTTCTTCTCCTGAAAACATCCAAGCTGTAAACCGTACGGTTACTTGTGTATTGGATGCAGCCAATGGCAATATGCAATTTGCCGTATTGATCAAAGGATTCACGTTTGAGCGTGCGTTGATGCAGGAGCACTTCAACGAGAATTATATGGAGAGTGATAAATTTCCAAAGGCGGAATTCAAAGGAGCTGTAGCCAATAATGCGGCCGTTAATTATTCCAAAGACGGAACCTATGCCGTGACGGTGAAAGGAAAACTGACTATCCATGGTCAAACCAAGGATGTGGAAGCGCCTGGTAAATTAGTAGTACAAGGTGGAAAGATAAATACAACCGCCAGCTTTGCTGTGTTACTCGCCGATTATGGAGTATCCATACCTGGTGTGGTAGCCGATAAGATTAACAAAACTGCTAAAATAGAAGTGGCTTGTAATTTGGAGCCGCTAAAAAGTTAAGACGGGCAAACTAATATCATGAAGCAACCAAAACTACTTGCTCTATTCTTCCTTATTTCAATCTCTGTTCAAGCGCAGGACGATTTGCTAAGTCTATTGGGCGAAGAAAAGCCTAAGAAGGAAAGAGTAAAATATGCATTCAAATCACCACGTGTAATCAACGCGCATTCGATGGAGTTTTTGAATCCAGGTACCATGGATTTTAGAATCCTGCACCGGTTTGGCACCTTGGATCAGGGGTACAAGAATTTTTTT
Organism: uncultured Bacteroidota bacterium; assembly: GCA_903879995.1. Classification (GTDB taxonomy): domain Bacteria; phylum Bacteroidota; class Bacteroidia; order Chitinophagales; family Chitinophagaceae; genus JJ008. The sequence continues at coordinate 2,409 of CAIRNW010000347.1, read as the reverse complement.
GGACTCGATCAGGCCAGCATGCGGATGAGTTTTGATTTTGGTCTCTTGCATAATTTGATGGTAGGTGTTGGACGCAGCACCTTTAAAAAAGAAGTGGATGCTTTTATTAAATATGCACCCATTCGTCAATCAAAAGGACCTTGGAGTTCGCCTGTAACATTAGCTTTTGTTTCCGGTATTACAGTAGATGGTTTGCCTTGGTCAGACCCTACTCGTGAAAATTATTTCTCTTCTCGACTTGCATTTTATCATCAGGCTATCCTGGGGCGTAAGTTTAGCGAAGGGTTCACGCTTCAGTTTATGCCAACGGTGGTACATAAAAACTTAGTGCAAGCGGCCAGTGATCCTAATGATATAATCGCGTTAGGAGTAGGCGGGCGCCTTAAATTATCTAAGCGCATGGCACTGACCTGGGACTACACACATGTTTTAGTGGGTATGCCTGAAACAGGTTTCTATAACCCATTATCTATTGGTTTAGATATTGAAACGGGCGGACACGTTTTTCAATTACATGTTACCAACGCCACAGGGATGAATGAGCGTGCTTTTATCACAGAAACCACCGGACAGTGGGGGAAGGGGCAAGTGCGATTTGGGTTTAATCTATCCCGGACTTTTCAATTAAAAAAACCAAAACTGGACTAACTTTACAGTCCTTTAATTCAATCTCCTATGAAAAAGCTATTATCAAGTTTGATCTGCATGAGTTTTACACTTCTTGCTGTGGCGCAGCCTCCTGCGGGCGATGCAAAACCCGGTGAGACCTATGGCGAAAAAATTACTGCAACAGATGCCTTGTCTTTTGCAGATGTGGTAAAAAAAGTGAAAGGGGGCAACGATTTTACCAATGTTAAATTCACCGCCAAGGTAACTGATGTATGTCCTAAAAAAGGATGCTGGTTAAAACTAGAGGTTCCTCAGGGTGAAGAAGTGATGGTTAAGATGAAGGATTATGCGTTCTTCCTTCCGGTTGCAGCCAAGGGTAAAACGGTGGCTATTGAGGGTGAAGTAATCATGAAAACCACTTCTGTAGCTGAGCTGAAGCACTATGCGGAGGATGCTAAAAAATCACAGGCTGAAATTGATGCAATCAAGGAGCCTCAAAAAGAAGTGCGCGTAACTGCTAAAGGCATAGTTATCGTTGAATAAGAGTTGGTACCTTTGCACACTTAAAAGCTGACCCCACCTTTTAGATGAGGGTCCCTTCGAGGGCTTATGAGTGTGAAATACAAAGAATTTACGGGGCTTAATCTGCCTGCCATCGAGCAGGAGATTTTGCGGCAATGGTCTGAAAAACAGGCGTTTGAGAAGAGTGTGTCCTTACGCGAAGGTTCGCCCTCCTTTGTTTTTTTTGAAGGCCCGCCCAGTGCCAATGGGATGCCTGGCATCCATCACGTTATTTCCCGCACTTTAAAGGACCTGGTATGCCGCTACAAAACCATGCAAGGTTTTCAGGTAAAACGAAAGGGAGGCTGGGATACGCATGGTTTGCCGATTGAGTTAGGAGTGGAAAAGGAATTGGGGATTACCAAAGAAGATATTGGCGTTAAAATTTCGGTTGAAGAATACAACAAGAAATGTAGAGAAGCGGTACTCCGCTATAAAGACAAGTGGGACAACATTACTCGTAAGATGGGTTATTGGGTAGATCTCAATGATCCTTATATCACTTTCAAGAATGAGTATATCGAAACGCTCTGGTGGTTATTGAGTGAACTATACAAAAAAGGTTTACTGTATGAGAGTGTTAGTATTCAACCGTATTCTCCAGCTGCCGGAACAGGATTGAGTTCGCACGAACTGAATCAACCTGGTACGTATAAGGATGTAAAAGATACCAGCTGTGTTGCGCTCTTCAATTTATTAAATCAGGGTCCTGCCGCGTTTTTATTTGAAGCTGTTCAAGGTTTGCCTTCTTCTGAGGTTTACTTAATGGCATGGACCACTACTCCCTGGACACTGCCTTCCAACCTTGGTTTGACCATGGGTGCTGGCATTGAGTATGTATTGGTCCAAACCATCAATCCCTACACACATTTACCTATGAATGTGGTGTTGGCCGCTGCCTTACTTGGAAAGTATTTTAAACCGGAAGGGGAGCATGGTGATTTTAATGCCATTGACGAAAAAACAAAAATCTTCCCTTGGAAAATAATTACTCGTTTCCAAGGAGCCCAATTGGAAGGAGCGGAGTATGAACAATTACTTCCTTTTGAAGCCAATTCACCAGCAGTCATTGAATCGATTACACCAGGTGCAAAACCATTCCGCGTATTGTTGGATTCATTTGTTACTACCGAAGATGGAACAGGTATTGTACATACAGCACCTGCTTTTGGAGCAGACGATTATAAGGTGGGTAAAAAATATGGAATCGGTATTCTTACACTGGTTGATCGTGAAGGA
>CAIRNW010000346.1 GCA_903879995.1 uncultured Bacteroidota bacterium | reverse complement strand
CAGGTCTGGTTACTGATTTGACCAGTATTGGCACTTTGTTTGCATTTGTTTTGGTGTCGGGCGGTGTATTATTACTACCTCATATTGAAAAAAAAGAGGGTCAATTCAGGTTACCAAATTGGAGTGGTCGTTATTGGATTCCTGCCTTTTTTATTGTTTTTTTATTACTGAATTTGGAAAGAATTAATACAGCATTTCAGTCTTTGACTGCTGGTTCCGTAGACGGAATACTCTTATTGGTCTATTTTCTAATCAGTTTACTGATCACAATCATTACTGCAATAAAGAAACTTGCTTTTATACCGGTGATGGGCATCCTTTCTTGTCTTTATCTACTAGTAGAGATCCCATTAAATAGCTGGAAGTGGTTTTTTGTCTGGATGATAATTGGACTCTTGATTTATTTTTCATACGGTCGCAGAAATAGCAAACTAAAACTGAGTTAATTCACTGGTTTTTTTGTTTTTCCTGCTTGCGCTAGCAACTTGACTCGTTCATTTTTGTAGTCAATAAATGGATTCTATTGATCACAAAAATGCGCTTGCGTTTTAATTACATATTGCTTATTTCGTGTTGTTGTTTAGCCTTGCATTCATCCCTCGCTGCACAACAAAGAGCTTTATTTATGCTATCGGCACTCGAGGCGCCCAACTCCAGTATCGCGTTACTTTCTCAACCCTTCTTTTTTACATTTTCGAATGATTGTTTGAAAGTAAATTCAGGTGTCTCCATTTGGACCGCAGCGATTGCTTCCGGATTGTACACATACCCATGTATTTTACCAAAATCAAAGCTGAATATTACGCTCCATTTATTTCCTAATCCAACGAGTGATCGGTTGACTATTCGTAGTTCCTTGTATGTGGGTTTAGATCAATATGCTCAGCTACTGATCTATAATCAAATTGGGCAACTGGTTTATACAAAGCACATACAGTTAATTGAATTACAACGTGGGTTATCTATCGATATGTATTCATTTCCTGCGGGAACTTATTTTATTACAGTTCAAGGAAACACGGCACGTGGTGTAGGTCGAGTTGTTAAAATAAATCACTGATGTACAGACTAGGAATTATAATATTTTTATTGTTGATAGGAGCATCTGGATTCACTGTTAATTTATGGGCACAACATGTCATGCCGGGAATCCCTTTTCAAGTGCAGGCCCGAGATCGTTTTAATCAGGCCGTGAAGCAGCAGGCAATACATGTTAATGCTGCTATTTATTTTAGTCAGGATACTCAATTGGTTTATGCGGAAGAACTACTTGTAAACACGGACGAACAAGGTGTTTTTCAATTCACCTTGGGTAAGGGACAATTTGCTGGTGGATTATTTACCTCCCTTTATAAAATACCATGGGAGAAAATGGAATATCGGGTTCAAATAAAAATTGCTATTCCACCACAACCCCCAATAGCGGGATGGAATTATCAGCAAAATTGGGTTGATCTTGGTTCGGTTCCTGTTGGTATAGTTCCCTATGCCCTTTATGCAGTACAAACAGCAGATTCGCCCCCGATTAAATCAAAAGGCAGAAGCGTCAATTTATTGGCGGCGGACTCCTTGGTGATTCGGCTAGAAAACCCGTTGGAGTTGGATGATGGGATTGCAGTTACGTTAGAGGCAGAACGTTTACCACTTTCTTCACCCGGTTATTTTATACATCGAGATATGGTTCGTAACCAACTCATCATTTTTTTTACCGCTCCCTACACAGGCTATATAACCTGGCTAATTGTTGATTAACACTTCATATTCATTAAAACAAAATCTATGAAAACCATCCACTTTTTATCAGTAAGTATTTTTTTCCTATTTCAAATTTTGAGCGTAGAGGCACAAATAAGGCCAGCCATTCAGAAAGAGATCAGGTTGGTCAATCCTACCCAATCTGGTACAGGGTATGTTGGAATACGTGCAACGGAGGGAACTACTACCTATTCAATTGCGTTACCCGCCGGTTTACCAGCTGCTAACAGCTTATTAAAAGTATCCGGTGTTACTGGAACAAATGCAAGTTTAGAATGGCAGTCTATTCCTGCAACTGTGGCAGGAATCGCGTGGGCATTGGAGGGTAATCCTATAACAGTAGCGGGGACGTCCACTGGCCAACAATTTTTAGGAACAACGAGTGCTCAACCGCTTGTTATTGCAACTACGCATACAACTGCTCAACCTATTAAATTACTGACCGGTAATACAGAGAGAATGAGGATTAATGCAGATGGTAAAATTGGTATGGGAAGTAATTTAAATGCAGCAACCACTTTAGATGTTGGTGGTACTTTTCGGACAAGTGGTGCAAGCAGTTTTGGAAGCACTGTAGAGGTCACCGGAGCTACTACGCTTAGCAGCACACTGGGTGTAACCGGTGATGTAACATTTACGGCTTTAGGTGGTGCTGTATCCACAACTATTCAGACAGGCTACGATAGACTTTTAGTAGCTAATAATAGTGGTTTGATTCGCCAAGCAAGTTTGGACGCAGTATTAACACATAACGGCTATCACTTAACAAAAGCCAGAGGATTTTCTAGCTATACTACTGCTGCGGAGTCGGTAGAAATTACCCCCACGAATGGACAGGGTAATCCAGTTGTGATCGATACGAACGATGCAATTTCAATAACATTAGAGGGTGCTGGCAATGACATGGCAATTCCTTCTTATTATATCTCACGTAACACCACAGCAGGAAAGTTCACTGTGTATTTTTCCTCACCATTTACAGGTTCAATTAACTGGTCGATTCTTGAATAATATAGAGTTGATTTATGACTCAAATTCAGTGCAGTATTCTTTGCTTTCTTATTTTGTTTCACGTGTCAGGTTTATCTCAAATTCGTCCTACACTTCATCGTGAGGTTCGATTACAATCCACGGGGGGCTCACAACACATAAACTTGGCTGCTAAGCAAAACGTGGGTTCATCCTACACTATTTCATTTCCGTCTGAAGTTGGAAATGTAGGGCAAGCTTTAACTGTGAGCAGCCTTGAAAACAACAGCAGTCAGCTTAGCTGGAATTCGGTACTCACCCCACAAAATGGTTGGTCGCTAGCAGGTAATCAAATTGCGGATGCTTTTGATGGAACCAACGGAAGTCGGCTAGGTACGTTATCAAATCAAGATTTGGTAGTAGTAACCAATAATCAGGAAAGAATTCGAGTTACAAAAAATGGTTTAATAGGTGTGGGTAATAATAGTCCACAGCATGCGTTTGATGTTACGGGAAATACAGATTTAAATGGGGTAGTTGCTATAGGTGATCAAGTTAGTCCGGGTGCCATGACAGCAGATGGATTTAATTTTTATCCAGGAGTTGCTGTACAACGAATGCTTACAACCGCTACCTCATCAACGCCAAGAACAATTGCTGTGCTAGGTCAGGTAATTGGTACTGGAAAATTTGACAATCGTATCATGGGTGGTGCATTTTATGCCGCCTCTGATGCTTCAAACACACAACCGTTGGGGCAAATACGGTCATTACAAGGGTGGGCAACGCATAATGGGACAGGAACTCTTAGTGTTGCCTGGGGGGCTTATCATGTTACAACAAATAAAAGTGTGGGCGCTATTTCAAATGCATATGGCGCAGTGAGTGGTGTTGAAAATGCTTCCACTGGTGTCATCAATAAGTTGCATGCACATTCAGTGGAAGTGTGGAATAACCGAGGCGGAAGAGTAGATACACTTTTTGGATTGACAGTTAGTGTTTATAATAATAATGCGGCTTCTACCATAGGAGCTGTATATGGCATCTCGATAGGAAAGGGATTGATCTCAGTTACAAACGGAACGCATTTTTGGAGAAATTCAGGCACAATTGATAACTCCTATGGTTTATATATGGATGAGAGTATCGATGTGGGGATTAATCGGTATGCTATATTTTCCAGGTCGAAATCCTCAAGTCGATTATCCGGGCATTTGGAGTTGGCTAATATTGATAATAATGCTGCTGAGCTAAAGTGGTTTGAGCCTAGTGCAGCTGGATCCAATTTTACAAGTTTAAAAGCACAGCCTCAAGCAAATGACATTGTATTACAACTCCCTACTAGTAGCCCCCAAATTAATCAGGTGCTATGTGCTGGGTCAACAGTGGCCAATCAACTTGAGTGGAAAACCCTACAATGGGTGGCAACACCGATGACAACGATGGAAAGAGACGCTATTTTGTCGCCACCACTTGGACTGATTATTTTGAATACAGATACACAAAAGCACCAAGGCTATAATGGAAGAGGGTGGTATGACTTTTATTAAAACTCAACTATGAAATACGTATTTATTTGTTTCCTGTTTTTTTGTTTAGCTGGATTTAGGTCTGAACGTATTTACCATTTCAGTATGAAAGAATCCCAGGCTCAATTCCACTGGCAAAATTTGGAATCTGTAAAATACGCCTTGGATAACAGTGCAATGCCGCACCAGCAGGTAAAACAAATAATTAGTGCAATAGACACTTTACAACGTGATTTACAGCTAGGTCTGCGTATCGATACGGTTGTCGTAAAGCAATCCAACTAAATTGGTTGTATCTTTGCAAGGCTACAGGCTAGGTCTTCGATCCCTTTTGGGGTAGGAAAGTCCGGACAGCAAAGTGCAGTGCACCGGTGAAAAGCCGGGCGCCAGTTTACTGGCGACAGCAAGTGCCACAGAAAATAACTGCCTTTAGTAATAAAGGTGAGGATGAAAACGTGGGGTAAGAGCCCACGGCCCCTGGTGGTAACATCTGGGGCGGGTAAACCTTGCACGCTGAAATGCCACGTATAGTAATCATTGAGGGCTGCACGCCTGAATGCTGAATAGCTTGATTACAGGGTAGGCAGCTTGACCGATGAGGTAACTCATCTGGCAGATAAATGAAGGCCCACGACAGAATCCGGCTTATAGGCCTGTAGTTTTTTAATTCCTTCTATGAAGTATCAAGTAGGTGACAAGGTTATGTTGTTGCACTCCAAAGAGGAAGGGATTATACTTGAAATAATAAACCAGGAAATGGCACGGGTCCGGGTGGATGGAGTTGAGTTCCCCGTATATCTTGACCAATTGGATTTTCCCTACTATTATCAATTTTCAAAGAAACACCAAACAGCTTCAATTACACCTGAAAAGAAATCGCCATCGTTACCTGCGTTACGCCGAGAAAAAATAACTGGTAACAAGATTAAAATAGATAACGGGGCGCAATTAGTTTTTTTTCCAATTCTCGATGCTAGTGAGTCAGATTTTATTGTCGAAAGTTTTAAAGTATACCTATCCAACAGTTTGTCATATTCTTTTTTGTTTTCCTATTCATTAAAGAAAAAGGGGCAGCTGTTTTGGAACTTAGAAGGCACTAGCCAATCTGGCACTGATTTTTATTTGCATGATATTTTATTTGAAGATTTTAGTGACAATCCATTCTTTAATTTTCTTATTAAGCCAATCAATGCCTCTCCAAGTTTTAAAGATCAACTTGAAATATCAGTACGAATTAAGCCAAAACATTTATTTGAACAACTTGAGAAAGTAAGGCTACAAAAATTAGCTAGTTTCAGTTATCCAGTTTTTGATTTTTTTCCAACAAAAGAAAATCCTATTCATCCGCCAAGCTCATTTTTAACATCCAGTTCATCATCACAGGAGACAAAGCTTCAGCAAGATTTTGAAGAATCTTTTTCCCATATTGTGGATTTACATATTGAAAAGTTATTGCCTGATTGGAAGGGGTTATCCAATTTTGAAATTTTACAAATTCAGCTTTCTCACCTGGAAAAAATGATGGAGCGCTCGATTCGAAATCAACAACCTTCCATGATTGTAATACATGGCATAGGTGAGGGGAAGTTAAAAAGTGAAATCCATCAATATTTGCGCCAGATCAAAGAGGTCCACTCCTTTGAAAACAGGTATGATCCGCGTTTTGGACAGGGTGCTACTACTATCCAATTTCAATATTAATCAGCTATTTTTGCAGCATGACAATTGAAAAATTACAGGACATGCGGTCCCGCGTTATCGGGATAAGGAGGTTTCTTTGACGTCGAGAACCGACTTCAAAAAATTGCACAAGACAAACAACTTTCACTAAGCCCGGGTTTTTGGGACGACAATAAGCGTGCCACCGAAATCATGAAGAATATCAAACTCAATGAATATTGGGTTGGTATTTATAGCACAGCTGAACAATCTGTCGAGGATTTTGCCGTTCTCTTTGAATTTTGGAAATCCGGAGATGCTCCTGAAGAGGAGGCGCAGGAGGCTTATGATAAAGCTCAAAACTTGCTGGATGATGCGGAGTTTAAGGCAACCTTAAATGAACCTGAGGATGAACTTCCTGCAGTTTTACAAATAAACTCTGGAGCGGGTGGTACTGAGAGTCAAGATTGGGCCGAAATGCTAGCCAGGATGTATCGTATGTATGGGGAAAAGCAAGGATGGAAAGTTACCGAACTTGATTGGGTATGGGGAGATGGAGCCGGTATAAAAACCTGTACGTTGCAGTTTGAAGGTCCATTTGCCTATGGTTTTTTAAAAGCGGAAAGTGGCGTACATCGGTTAGTTCGAATTTCGCCCTTTGACAGCAACGCTCGTAGACATACTTCCTTTTCTTCTGTTTTCGTGTACCCCTTGGTAGATGATACTATTAACATCGAGGTAAAAGATGCTGATGTCAAGATGGAGACGGCCAGAAGTGGTGGTGCAGGTGGACAAAACGTAAACAAGGTAGAGACCAAAGTGATGCTAACGCATTTACCCACGGGTATTGTAGTGGTTTGCCAGACAGAAAGATCACAGCTTGGTAACCGTGAAAAGGCAATGACCATGTTAAAAAGTAGACTCTATGAGGAGGAGCTCAGAAAACGTAATGAAATCAGAGACGCAGTGAATAGCACTAAAAAGAAGATCGAGTGGGGCAGTCAAATACGTAGTTATGTTTTTCATCCTTACAAAATGATTAAAGATCATCGTACTGATTTTGAAGTGGGAAATGTACAGCCTGTTATGGATGGTGATTTAGATGGTTTCATTAAAGCCTACTTGATGAGTGAAAAAGACAGCAAGCAGTCTTAACTTTTGTACCTTTATAAACAACACGATAAACTACTCTTATGTCATTGGGCACTTTTTCTTATCCACTACCAGCTAACGAACCCGTTTTAAATTATGGACCTGGATCTCCTGAGAAAATCCGACTCAAGGCCGCCATTAAAGATTTAAAATCCCAGGTAGCAGATATACCCCAGTATATAGGATCTAAAGAAGTTCGTTCTGGTCAAAAAATTGCTATTCATCCTCCGCATGAAAAAAAGCACTTATTAGGATATTTTCATAAGGGGGAAGCCAAGCATGTGCAGCAAGCCATCGAAGCTGCATTAGCGGCTAAACAAGAATGGGCAAATTTATCTTGGGAAAGTCGTGCTCATATATTTTTAAAAGCTGCAGATTTATTAGCCACCAAATACAGGCCTTATATCAATGCAGCTACCATGCTTGGACAAAGTAAAAATGCATTTCAAGCGGAGATAGATGCGGCCTGTGAGTTGATTGACTTTTTACGCTTTAACGTACACTATCTCAGCGAAATCTATAAACAACAGCCCATCAGTAGCCCCGGTATTCACAATCGATCAGAGTACCGTGCACTAGAAGGTTTTGTACTAGCCATCACTCCTTTTAATTTCACTGCCATTGGAGGAAATCTACCTGCTTCTGCGGCATTATGTGGAAATGTGGTCGTTTGGAAATGCGCCTATACACAGATTTATTCTGCACAATTAACCTTACGAATATTAAAAGAGGCGGGGTTGCCTGATGGGGTTATCAATCTCATTTATGTAGACGGTCCAGCAGTTGGTGAAGTTTGTTTTTCGCATCCGGATTTTGCAGGTGTGCATTTCACGGGGTCTACACAAGTATTTAATGCCATGTGGGAGACCATTGGGAAAAATATAAGCCGCTATAAGTCCTATCCAAGAATAGTTGGCGAAACAGGGGGAAAGGATTTTGTGCTAGCTCATAAAAGTGCTGATCCCGATGTTTTAGCGACCGCACTATTACGTGGCGCCTTTGAATTTCAGGGGCAAAAATGTTCTGCTGCCTCCAGAGCCTATATCCCGTCTAATATTGCAGAGGAAGTCAAAAAGAAACTCATTGCCGGGATTCGTCAATTTAAAATGGGATCTGTAGAAGATTTTTCAAATTTCATCAATGCGGTAATTGATGCCAAGAGTTATCAAACCATTAAAAATTATATTGAAAAGGCCAAGAAAGATCCAAAGTCTAAGATATTGGTAGGGGGTAAGTGTGATGATAAAGAGGGCTATTTCATTCAGCCTACTGTTATTGAAACGAAGAATCCGAAGTCTATCACCATGTGCGAAGAAATATTTGGTCCGGTACTTACTATTTATGTTTATCCCGCTTCAAATTTTGATAGAGCACTTGAGCTGGTGGACTCCACTTCTCCCTATGCTCTAACTGGATCTATTATTGCGCAAGATAGAAAAGCAATTGAGTTGGCTACTGCAAAACTTAGGAATGCGGCGGGTAATTTTTATATCAATGATAAGCCAACAGGAGCCGTGGTTGGTCAACAACCATTTGGTGGAGGTCGAGCCTCTGGCACCAATGATAAAGCTGGTTCACAATTGAATTTATATCGTTGGTTAAGTGCCAGAACTATTAAAGAAACTTTCAATCCGCCTACAGATTTTAAATATCCTTTTCTTCAAGAAAAATAAAAAGCTGTGCAGGTTATATTAAATAATAAAGAGGTATATGATAAGCTTGATCAATTAGCGGCGGCTATTGGAGCTTCTAATCTCGATTATTCATCTACTGTAATTGTGGGAATACAGCAAGGAGGCGCAGTTGTATCTCAATTCTTATATGATCGATTATTAAAAAATGATAAGCAGGCAGGTTCACTAAAGCATGGCAAGCTTGACATTACTTTTTATCGAGACGATGTCAGAAATAAAATTCTTGCGCCAGATCCCATGCATTTACCTTTTTCTATTGAGGGCAAAACTGTAATTCTTGTGGACGACGTCTTATTTACTGGACGTACCATAAAAGCTGCTTTAGATGCCTTATTTGATTATGGACGTCCAGAACGGGTTCAATTATGTGTTCTTGTTGATCGTAAAGAACATCGGCAGTTTCCCATTCAGCCTGATTACACGGGCATTGCCATTCCTTCGAACCGATCTGATAAATTAAAGCTGCTTATCTCACAGGATAATGAGCCTCAAGTAGTTCTACTAAATCAATAATTTCCCTTAATTTTGATTTTTAATGCAACTATCCACCAAACATCTGCTGGGCATTAAAAATCTCACTCAGGAAGATATTTCCCTCATTTTATCTACCGCGCAACAATTCAAAGAAGTTTTACAGCGACCTGTAAAGAAAGTTCCTTCATTACGAGAGGTAACTATTGTAAACCTTTTTTATGAAAACTCAACTCGAACTCGTATTTCGTTTGAGTTGGCTGAAAAAAGATTAAGCGCTGACATCATCAATTTTACTGCCTCCGCCTCCTCTGCGGCAAAAGGTGAAACTTTATTGGATACAGTGAATAATATTTTATCCATGAAAGTGGATATGGTGGTGATGCGTCACAGTGCGAGTGGTGCTCCTCATTTTTTAGCAGAACATATTCCCGCTGCAATCGTAAATGCAGGAGATGGTATCAATGAACACCCAACACAAGCCTTATTGGATGCTTTTTCCATTCAAGAAAAAACCGGATCCTTGGCGGGTCGAAAAGTAGCGTTGATTGGAGATATCATGCATAGCCGAGTTGCACAGAGCAATATCTACCTCTTGAAAAAAATGGGTGCCTCAGTTGTAGTTTGTGGACCCCCAACTTTAATACCCAAACATATTGCACAAGCTTTAGGGGTTGATGTAAGTTATAATTTAAAAGAAACCTTAGAGTGGTGTGATGTGGCCAATGTTTTAAGAATACAATTGGAGCGGCAAAATCAGGTATTGTTTTCCTCTTTACGTGAATACAATCTAGCGTATGGGATTAGCCGAGATTTACTGGATAGTTTAAATAAAGATATTGTTATCATGCATCCTGGCCCCATTAATCGTGGGGTTGAGTTGAATAGTGATGTAGCTGATAGTAAACAGTCCATTATACTACAACAAGTGGAAAATGGAGTTGCCGTTCGAATGGCAGTGTTATATTTGCTCTCTGGTCGGTCGGTTGCCGAATAAAAAGATTCCTATGAATCGTATCTGTCTCTTTCCGGGCACTTTTGATCCACTTACTCTTGGTCACGTCGATATTATCAATCGGGCTTTACCGCTCTTTGATAAAATTATAGTTGGGATTGGCCTGAATGCCGCCAAAGGCCCTATGTTTACGCCAGAACAGCGTTTAGCATGGATACAGGAAATATATAAAGACGAACCCAGGGTTCAAGGGGCTATTTATGATGGATTGACAGTAGAATATTGTAAAAAAATTGAATCTCATTTTATTTTACGTGGAATACGCTACGTCAGTGATTTTGAATATGAAAAAACGATTGCTGATGCAAACCGCACCCTGGACCCCACTATTGAAACAATCTTTTTAACAGGGGAGCCCAAGTATACCTCCGTGGCCTCTACAATTGTTAGAGATATTATTAGGAATGGGGGAGATGCCTCTCCATTCTTACCCGATGTCATTGCTCGGTCTATCCCAGGCGCTTAAGACCAAACGAATTGTGTTGTAACTATTTGCCAAATACTCTTCAATCTTATCGAATGGCACCCATTCAATTTTTTCGATATCCTCTTCGAGCTGTGGGGTGAAAATCGGATTGTCAAGAGTAGTTGCATTCATTAAAAACCAATGCGTCTCTTTTTGTACTGAAACACCTTTTTCCTCGTAGGTATGTGTAGTTATTACCAATAAATTTCCGATTGTCAAATTCTTGATTCCCGTCTCTTCCATCACTTCGCGTATGGCGCACTCTTCTATATTTTCCCCAATGTCCAATTTTCCTTTGGGGAGATCCCATTTTTGTCGACGATAGATAAAAAGTATTTCATTTTTTTCATTGATTACTAGACCACCTCCCGCTTGTATTTTATTTGTCATACTGGTAATTTTTAATCACTATGCTCCAGCATTTTCTTATTTTTGAGCTATGCGAGATGCAACTCTTATTGCTGAAAAACTTTTACAAGTTAAAGCAGTTCAATTAAATCCTACGCACCCATTTACTTGGGCCAGCGGTTGGAAAAGTCCTATTTATTGCGATAATCGAAAAGTACTCTCTTTCCCCTATGTTAGGGATTATATTAAGTCTGAGTTGTGCAATGTAATTTTTGAAAAATATGAAGCGGCAACATTACTTGCCGGAGTAGCCACTGCAGGAATACCCTGGGGTGCGATGGCTGCAGACCAGCTTAAGCTTCCCTTTATTTATGTTCGTCCTAAACCCAAAGAGCATGGCTTGGGAAATCAGATCGAAGGTGATTTTCAAGCAGGGCAGAAGGTGTTAGTGGTAGAAGATCTGGTTTCAACAGGAAAAAGTAGCCTTCAAGCCGTGGATGCGTTGGTTGAAAAAGGACTGGATATTATTGGGATGGTTTCAATTTTTAATTACGGGTTTCCAGCAGCAAGTGAACAGTTTGCACAAAGAGGTATTAATTACACTTCCTTGACAGATTATCCTACATTAATAGCATTGGCAGCTTCAACTGGTCTTATTGACAAGGAGCAGCTTTCATTATTGGAGAAATGGAGAGAGAATCCCTCCACTTGGACAATCTAACTAATTGACCCATGCGATATATACTTTTACTATTCTTTTTTGTCTGCGTGCAATTATGTTTTGCGCAAGTAAAACCAGTTGTGACAGCAACTGTCAAAATTCCTCAAGCCCTTTGTATTCAATGTAAAAACAGATTAGAATACCAGGTAAAGAGGTTGGATGGGGTGATAGAATTTGTTGTAAACTACCGAAAAGGGGAAGCCCGCCTAAAGTTCCTTACTGATAGAACAGATATAGAACAGGTTAAAACTATGATCTCCAATACCGGCTATGATGCGGATGATGTATTAGCAAACGCTGATGCTTATAAACGACTGCCGATTTCTTGTAAAAAGTTAGCTGACAAAGGAGGTCATAAGTATTGAATAACAAT
>CAIRNW010000345.1 GCA_903879995.1 uncultured Bacteroidota bacterium | reverse complement strand
ATTTCCGCCTCTAACGTTAGTCCATACCCACTTTTTATTTCTATCGCACCTGTTCCTGCCAGTATCAGCTCATGAAGTCTTTCGAGTGCACTTTCATACAATTCTTGCTCATCCGTCTGCTGAAGCTTTGCGGCAGAATTTAATATTCCGCCCCCTTTAGCAGCAATTTCGGCATAACTTAAACCTTTTAACTTGTCAACAAATTCATTTTCTCGACTACCTGCAAAAACCAAATGCGTATGGCTGTCACACCAGGAGGGTAATAAAGCTCCGCCAGCAACATCAACCCGAATTGCCGTTGAATATTTTTCAAAAAGCAAATCCTGCATGCTGCCAAATTCCAGAATACGATCATGTTGCGTTATTAAATACGCATTTTGTATACAAGGAAAATTTGCTAATGAAGATCCACGTAGGGGTTCATTTGAATCATGTACACCCCCCAAAAAGCCAATGTTATAATAGAGGCCAATCATAATTACTAGATGCACTGCTCAAGCACCATTGCACTCGCTCCTCCTCCCCCATTACAAATCCCTGCCGCACCATACCGTGCATTTTTCTGCTTTAAAATATGAACTAAAGTAACGATAATACGTGCCCCAGAGCAGCCCAAAGGGTGTCCAAGTGAAACAGCCCCGCCATTAACGTTTAAAATCGAGGGATCGATTCCAAGTCTTTTTGCATTCTCAATTCCAACCACCGAAAAAGCTTCATTTAATTCCCAAAAGCCAATATCATCCTTTTGAATTCCTGCTCGTTGAATTGCCAGTGGTAATGCTACAGAGGGACTGGTAGTAAACCAAAGTGGTGCTTGCTCAGCATCAGCATAGCCTCGAATATAGGCAAGTGGTTTTAATCCAAGCGATACAGCCTTTTCCTTTGTCATCAACAATACTGCGGCTGCCCCGTCATTCATTGTAGATGCATTAGCTGCGGTGATTGTACCCTCCTTTATAAAGGCGGGAGATAAACTAGGTATTTTATCGAATTTTACAGCAAAAGGTTCTTCATCTTTTGAAATGATTATTGAATCACCTTTTCGTTGCGGTATTTCTACTGGAATTACCTCTTCATCAAAAGCACCACGGCTCCACGCCTGTTGTGAACGTTTATAACTTTCTATTGCAAAATCATCTTGCATATTTCTAGTGATGCCACATTCGCTTGCACAATGTTCGGCAGCAACTCCCATTGCTTTTCCGTCGTACACATCGGTAAGTCCATCCTTTGCAAGTCCGTCAATAAGGGTGGAGTTTCCATATTTATTACCCCAGCGCATTGCATCTACATAAAAAGGGATATTACTCATACTCTCCATCCCACCTGCTACGACTACTTCCGCATCGCCTAATAAAATGTGCTGCACCCCCATTGAAATAGCTTTCATACCACTCGCGCAAACTTTATTAATAGTTGTGCAGTTAACTTCATCTGCAAGTCCTGCAAATTTTGCAGCTTGCCGGGCAGGTGCTTGTCCGAGGTTTGCTTGCAAGACACATCCCATAAATACATCTGTGATATGAGAGGCATCCAATTTTGTTTTAGCGAGTAATCCCTTGATGGCAACCGATCCAAGTTGGGGAGCGGACAGACTTTTTAAACCACCTCCAAAACTACCCATTGGCGTTCTCACCGCCGCTACAATTACAACTTCTTTCATGGCAAGGATTTAGAGTCAAATATACTATTGTTTTTACCAGGCAATTCCATAGTCTTCTCCATGATTACTACTACCTCCCCATAAAGTTCGAAAACGTTTATCAAGAAGGATTGCATTGATTGGACCGCTGGTCCTTTCCTCTGTTTTTATTTGATATCCCTTTTTTTTAAGCGCCTCAATTGTGGCGGAAGGAGTACGACTGTTAAGAAGAAGCTGTCCTGGTCTTGGCTTTCTATCTTGTATGGTAGAACCACCCAAGGATAACCAAAGTTGATTGGTGTTAAAATTTGAAGCCTCTGCCGCTTGTTGTACAGTCATTCCAAACTCTACTACATTGAGAAAAAACTGAACTAAATTTTGATCTTGTGTGTCTCCTCCCTGCACTCCAAATGCCATATAGGGTTCTCCATCTTTGAGTGCCAAGGAGGGGGTCAGCGTAACCCTTGGCCTTTTGCCAGGCTCAACAACGTTAAAAGGATTTAATGCACTATCCAATACAAAACTTTGCATTCGCTGACTAAGACCTACGCCTGTATTTCCAGCAATCACTGCGGGAATCCAACCTCCGCTTGGAGTTATTGATATAAACCAACCCTCTTCATCAGCAGCCTCTACGGTGGTGGTGCCCCTCCATAGTCTTTCCTGATAATCTTGCTCAATTTGTTCATATAATGTGCCAGCGTTGGCCATGCGCTGATCATGAGTGGGTGTAACCTGCCTAAAACTACCGGAGTCTTGCACAATTCTCAATTGCTCAATAAAATGCGTATAAGGATTGATTTCTCCTTGGTGAGGATAGGGATCTCCTGGGCCTATCGTTGCAATATTTTTAGAAGTATCAATTTGGGCAAGTCTTTCTTTTGCATACGCTTTACTAAGTAAACCAGTCATAGGTTCTACAGGTTGCTTGTTTGGATCACCATAATAGAAGTCCCGGTCTGCAAAAGTCATGTTCAAAACCTGATAAAGCGTATGAATATATTGAGGGCTATTATAGCCAAGTTTTTTTAAATCAATCTCTTCCAGCATTTGCAATGCTTGTAAAAGCGAGGGGCCCTGTGTCCATTGCGATAATTTGTAAACATCAATTCCTTTATAATTAATTGTAAAGGGCTCCTCCTCTATCGGTTTCCAGTTAGCCAAATCTTGCAAGGTTATTAGCCCCCCTTGTTCTTGTACTCCTTTTACAAAATCCGCTGCAATATCTCCTCTATAAAAACGATCATAAGCCGCCATAATTGCGTCTTTTCTACTTTTACCTGCACGCAATGCGGTTGTTTCCGCCTCCACCATTTTAGTGAGTGTTTTCAATAGATCCTCTTGTTTGAAGATTTCCCCAGCGTAGGGCGCTTCACGTTTTTCACCTAAATGAGGCAATAAAACTTGTGTGCTATACTTCCATTGTTTTATACGCTCTTTTGCTCTTTCAATACTATTTGCAGTTTGCGCCTCGATGGGGTAACCCGCAGCCAGTTCCATAGCAGGTGCCAATACTTCTTTTAAACTCTTTGTGCCATAATTTGCCAGGAGATAGCAAATACCTCCGGGGGTGCCCGGTGTCGTGGCTGCTAAGGGACCATATTCTGGAGGGAAAGCGTATCCTTTTTCTTTGAAAAAAGAAACTGTTGCGCCGGAGGGTGCAACTCCCATTGCATTAATAGCAATAACTTTTTTTAGTTTAGGATGATAAAGCAAGGCCTGCGTTTCTCCACCCCAACTTAATACATCCCACATCGTACAAGTAGCTGCAAGCATGGCGCAAGCTGCATCCACTGCGTTACCACCTTTTTGAAATAATATTGAACCGGCCGTTGCAGCCAATGGTTTTCCAGTGATTGCCATCCAATGCCTACCGTGTAATGGCGGCTTCTGCGTTGGGACACTTTGAGCAAAGGTTATTTTAAAAAAAATAATAAAACCAAAAAGAAAACAGGTCAAACAACGTCTCATATTGATGTGTTTAAGTGGATTGATCAAAATCATTGTCAAATAAAGCAGTGAACCAAATCTTTACAAATTGATGACTACAACTGGTATTGCAATATCCTAATTTTACCACTCCTATAACGCGCATTATGAAATTATTTGTTGCCGGCCTACCCGCAGACATGGACGAAGCAGAACTGGAAGAGTTTTTTGAGAAATACGGCCCCGTCAAAACAGTAAATATTGCAAGAGATCGTGCTACAAAGCGCACAAAAGGTTTTGGATTTGTAGAGATGGAAAATTCACTTCATGCTAAAACCGCTATTCAAACACTGAATGGTTTGGGGATTGGCAGAAAAAAACTCTTGGTAAAAGAGGCGCAGTAATTACCTTTTATTTACAAGTATCAATGATTGATGGGGCGGCAACATTAAAGTACTCCTGGTATTGACCGGCCTCATTCGTTTCAAGAAGCGATACTTATTCATCATTAATCTCCAACCCTTTTTTTCACTGAAGTAGCGGGGTGAAATTTGCAAAGAACGATCTGAAGGATTGAACCAAATTTGAAATTGCTGTATAGCATTATTGGATTCACTTGCGTCTATAAAATAACCTAGTAATCCTTGCGTACTATCAACAAAAAATCTAATCTGTTCATTCCAATTCTTACATTGAAAGGCAGGATGATTTCTTTTTAAGGCAACCAATTTTTTTATATATGTAAAAACATCGTTATAGAGATACTTATTATCCCAATTAATTGCATTTATACTATCCGGTGATTCAAAAGAATTTTCAACTCCTTTTTTTGATCGTAAAAATTCAGTGCCGGCCTGAAAAAATGAGGGACTTTGCGACAATAAAACTGCAGTGATTGCTTGTTTGTGCATATCGATGCGTATCCGCTCTGGAAGATCACTGTGGGTCAAAGATATTCGGTCCCACAGTGTATGATTGTCATGACAATCAGCGTAAGCAATCATTTGGCTTGGATCAGTAGCAATCGGATTTTTACTATAATTGACCTTTTGATAGTTTATATCTTGATGCCATACTCCTCCAATAAGACCAAATAAAACGGACTGAAATTGACTTAGGTTGCCCCCTATCCAACCTTTATTGGCAAGATCAAATACACTACCTTTTAAACCATCCCTAAATTCGTCCCCAAATACAGCAATACTGGAAAGCATAGCAACATTGCTCTTCAATGCACGCACACTGTCTGGCAACGGTGAACTTCCGGCGGTCCAGCCCTCTCCATATAACAAGATACCAGGGTTTACTTTTAATAGGGTATCCGCCAAATAATTCATCGTAGCAATATCATGTATCCCCATTAAATCAAATCGAAAACCATCAATATGGTATTCCTGAACCCAGTGAAGCAAAGATTGTAACATAAATTGCCTAAACATGGGTTGCTCACTGGCAGTTTCGTTCCCACAGGCTGATGCATTGGAAAATTCGCCGTTACTTTTTTTACGGTAATAGTACCCGGGTACAATTTGCTCAAATGATGAGCTTTGAGTTTGTGCCGTGTGATTATAAACCACATCCATCACAACTCGAATGCCATTTTGATGAAAAGTCTGTATTAAAGTCCTAAACTCACGTATTCGAGCGCCTGGATCTTGGTTGTTACTTGCAAATGAACCTTCAGGTGTGTTGTAATGGAAAGGATCATACCCCCAATTATAGGGGGGAATATAATCAGTTTCGTTACTGGACTTGAAGTCAAACACTGGCAACAGGTGTACATGCGTTACGCCTAATTCCTTTAGGTGATCCAGTCCTGTTGACTGTCCAAATGAATTAACCGTACCCTTTTCAGTAAGTCCAATATATTTTCTTTGATTAACCACCCCAGCGCTGGGATGCGCAGTGGCATCGCGCACTTGAAGTTCGTAGATAATTACACCTGTATTTTGTAAGGGCGGTAATGTGCGATCCTGATCCCAACCACTCGGTTTTTCTGCATTAAGATTTACAATGGCAGCATGTGTTCCGTTCGCTGACACCCCTATTGCATAGGGATCCGTTACAGGCTTGCTCCAGGTCGAAATAGAACCAACTCGATTTTTTATTTGATAGGTATAAAAACGAGCTCCCATAGCTGGATTTAGCTCAACAAACCAACTACCGGCTACCCCTTTTTGTAAGGATAAAACAGCAAGGGGTACCTCTAAATTTTGATTGAACAATTGAACCAAAACGCTATCTGCCATGGGTGCCCATACTTTTAATACCGGCACCTCATTATTCCATTTCAAACCCAAGTCGTTTCCACTATAAACAGGGAATTGGTCTGTTTTTTGCGTAATTCCGGTAAGTGGCAAAAAGCAACTGTACAAAAGAAAAAACTTGATAAAATTTGGCATACTCAAAGATACATTTGAACTATCTTGAGGACATCAATTTTTAGTACATGGCTGATTTACAAATTAAAAAAAGTCCAACTATTTATGATGCCGTCATCGTTGGATCTGGAGCTGGCGGAGGAATGTCTGCCTATGTGTTAGCAAAAGCAGGTCTTAAAGTGTGCTTATTAGAGGCAGGTCACCATTATGATCCTCAAAAAAATATAACACAACTGAAAAATCCATGGGATTCGCCCAGACGAGGCGCTAGTACAGATTACAGACCATTTGGAGATTTTGATGCCTGCTATGCAGGCTGGTCAGTTGATGGGGAGCCTTTTAGCAAGGAAGAGGGAACTGATTTTATGTGGTGGCGTGCCAGAATGCTGGGTGGACGAACCAACCATTGGGGCCGAATTTCGCTTCGTTTTGGGCCGAAAGATTTCAAAAGAAGAAGCATTGATGGATTAGGAGATGATTGGCCAATTGGTTATGAGGATATCAAACCTTATTATGATAAAATTGATCAACTAATAGGTGTTTTTGGAACAAACGAGGGTTTGGAAAATGATCCAGATGGGTATTTTTTACCCCCACCCAAGCCTCGTTTGCATGAATTGATGATACGAAAAGGCGCCATACAAAGTGGAGTCAAAGTAATTCCTTCCAGACTTTCGATACTTACAAAGGCCATTAAAAACGATGCAGGAAGAGGGGTTTGTTTTTATTGCGGACAATGCAACCGAAATTGTAGTTATGCCAAAGCCGACTTTTCCTCAACCAATGTTTT
>CAIRNW010000344.1 GCA_903879995.1 uncultured Bacteroidota bacterium | reverse complement strand
GTTAATGGTTTTTAACAAAGTTATTAAATTCTGTCTTTCCGGTAGTGCTTTCGAACAGGGAACCATGTTCACCCCCAACGATCTCGACAAACTGTATGTTCTGACAATTCGTACAGTTGGACACATCCTGTTTAAAAGTTGGCCATGAGTACATTTGAATCGGAGAGTCGTTTAATCCTTGAACAAATAAAATATCGGACTTAAACCCTTTTGTAAAATTAAGTAACGATCTTTGAAAATATGGGTTGGGGTTGTTAGCGGTTGTACCGTACACACTTTTTAGTTGGGTACAAACAGCACCCGGTTGAATTTGACCATTTTCTTCTAACTGGCACCTATATACAAGGTTTAGAGGGCCAGGTGCATTGGCAATCACCCCATTGGTCTGATGCATGGTATTCAGTCTGGTCACCAAATAGCCTCCTTGAGAGTGTCCTCCCAGGAAAATTTTACGTATTGTTATTCCCAATTCTTGACTTGCTTTGTTTTTCAACCATAATAAGGCTGCTTCGCCTCGTACAATATTATCGCCTAACAATACATTTTCTTGAGGATAGACCGCACTCACTATCATCATATCTTTTCTGTCTAAAATCCCTTTGAACTTGTCGAGGGTAGTATTGGCCGCCGTCATGAGGTTGCTATCGAATAAAACGCTGCCGTGGAACACCAATAATACATCTACTTCATTTAAAGCAGGTTTGTCTATCACGACATCAACACTGATGTTGTTGTAAGAGATGGTTTTGGTCTGCCTGTACGCGGTTGCGGAGTCGGGTGATGGTAGTTGTACGTCTTTTGTGCAAGAAAACAAAAGAAGTGGTATTCCGAAGAGTATTCTCATTTTTTTTGTTTTAAACCGTTGGACTGTTGCTGTTTACAATCGTTTAACGACTTTTGGTCAAACTTTTATTACCGCATATCTTCAAGTGCGTGCCCAAAGAATCTTAGCCGCCACGCAATACCCATTTTTGCAGTTTTCTTCACTGCGGGCAGCCTACCTTTACGCCGAACGGCAGAGGGTATGGCCTAGATGTCAAGCAGCCTGGATGAGTACCTGTTTGCGTGGAGTAGATTTTATTTTTTTATCTTTTAAACGGTATGGACATGACAGCGGAAGAATTATTGGAGGCGTACGCCAGAGGGGAAAGGGATTTTCAAGCGGCTGACCTACCATTGGATATACCCGCTACCCGGTAAAACGGGCGTTTGTAAAACGCCCTTAGCCGGCTTCGACAATTTTTTCAACCTGAAATTTTAATGCCGGCAGATCGTTCCGGATACTCTACGGATGGACTCCGTTGACAAAATAGTCATAAAACCCCTGTATGGTATCTATTAATTCCTTTTCGATCAGGTCGGGTACTGCGTAATCCACTAAGTGATAAAACTTTGATTTGTCCATGGTCCCTCTTGGTATCCCTACCTCGTCCAGGAACGTTTCAAAAAGTGGGGTTAAGAAATCATCGCTTATTTTAGTGGTAACCCAAAATGAATTCGATAAATCCTTTAGGGCATTCGGTGGGATACTCCCCTGGACCATCTCTACCCATCTCGTTTGCCAAATATCCCCTACTGCTAACGTCTTAGCGTACTCATACAAGGCCTGGGGTATGGGCAGGTAATTTTCAATTTCATTTCTTTCCCATTGTTTGATGATCAACCCCGGTTGATTGTTTTCAATGTTCCTTCTCAGGTTGTCGAAAATAGCATATCCCTTGAGATTGGGGATAAAATTCCGCAGGGAATCAAAGTGGCTCCTTACCCTACTTACGTCGTTTCCAACCGGATAAGGGAAAACAGATTCTTCTATAAACCGGTAAACATCTAAAAATCCAAGTTTTTTAGAAAATGCCTTGATAAAATCTAAATCTGTAGTTCCCTCGAAATACAGCATAAAAGGTCGTTGTCTCGCAATTAGAAACTCCTCATACCCAATATCCCGCAATACAGATTTTATATATTTTTCCTGGTTGACTTTCTCAAACGCACCGAACATCCCAGAAATAACCGTATCCTTTCCAAAGGCCCTGCTCATCACACTCTCGGAATGGCTGGCGACGATGAGCTGACTGTTGTTTTTCTTGGCCAGGTCACTTATTTTATCGTAGATATTGGACTGCCGGACCACTTCTAAATGAGCATCCGGTTCGTCCAATAGGTTTACCGTATTCGGGAACGCAAGTAAATAGGCGAAAAGTAGGATAGCTTGTTTGGTGCCGCTGCCTAAAGACGACAAATCGACGTTTTTTTTGTTCCCTTCGTTATAGCTCATTTTGAGCAAGCCTGTGGCTGGAATATATTTTGGCGGGTTGAGCCGTACCCTAAAAAGGCCTTCTATTTCAGCGACAAATTGACCCCAACCCGCTTTATCTTCCTTTTCATAGAGTACGTAACAGACGTTTCTTAGTATATCGGAAGTGTTGCCATTCCCAATATATCTTAAAATCGAACCTATCTCTAATTTGTCCTCCGTTGGTTTTAAGCCTGCTACGGATGGTAAAAAACCAATTTTTTCACCCAAAAGAATTTCTGGGAACTCATACGGATGGTTCTCTTCGTCTTGCGTAAGCCTGGCATAAATGAGGCTTTCCCGGCCATAATCAAATTCGAAACCCGTTTTCCATTTTTTATGGTTCGTAAAACCTTCTGCAATGATTTCCATTCGAATATTTTTTGCCGTTGGTTTTCCATCCTCATTGAGTATCCCTTCCCTCACCACCAAATCCGTCCATAATTCCTTGAAGTCGCTTACGGGTATATTGAAAAGCTCTTCTAAATGGATGGCGACCCCTGTCCTTTTTTGGGCTTTGCTTTTTTTATATACCCTTTCTTCGCCCCAAGCCCTTACCGCAATGGCAAATAAAGAGATAGCCTGCAGCAAAGTGCTTTTACCTCCGTTATTTGGCCCTATGATTACCACAGACTGCCCCAATACAATCGTCTGATCCTTTATTTGCCTAAAATTCTTAATCCGTATCTTGGTAATCATATCCTTATGGTTTTTAGCCCGCTATTCGCCATTTTCCAAAAAACTACAGGGAAAGGCAGCTATCAAAAACATCCACGCCATCCCCTCCTCATCCGCACAAATATAGCGATTTATACGCTGCCAGGAGCCCCCGTTGCCTCAAAATATACCCGACCGCCCGACAACCAGGGCGTTTATAAAACGCCCCTACCCTTGCCCAAGGCCGAAAGGGACGCTCCGTAGCGATCCGGGCCTAACATCGCCCGCGATCAGCTACCCATTTTTGCAGTTTTCTTGGCTATTTTTGCAGTTTTCTTCACTGCGGGCAGCCTACCTTTACGCCGAACCGCAGAGGGTATGGCATATCTATAAAAAACCTCGGATAGAATATGCCCTTGCGCTTCTGGGATTGCTTTTTTAAACACCTTAAATGATCTTGACATGACAGCAGAAGAATTATTGGCCAAGTATGCGGCGGGAGAACGGGAGTTTATAAACGCCGACCTAAGGGAGGCCGATCTGAGCGGGGCCGACCTGAGCATGGCCAACCTCAGTGGTGCCAACCTCAGTGGTGCCAACCTGGGTATGGCCTTCCTGCGCTACGCCAACCTGAACGGGGCAAACTTGAGCAAGGC
>CAIRNW010000343.1 GCA_903879995.1 uncultured Bacteroidota bacterium | reverse complement strand
TTTAGCCAGTGTTTCTAATCCGGTAATTCCGGGCATGCTTTCATCAATCAATACCACATCTACCGGATGTTCGCGTACATAATCGATGGCTTCAAAGCCATTGGTAAAGGTTTGAACTGCATAGCCTTTGTTCTCCAGAAACAATTGCTGGGAACGTAAACTCTCAATCTCATCATCCACCCAAATTATACGGGCAAGTGCCATAAGTTCAAATTTAGCTTTTTAAAGGTCCCCTTCGTACTTTTGAAGGCTGCCTTGCTGGCTTTAACAAAAATGAAAACTATCCCCGCCACTCGAAAAATCATCAACGATCCGGTCTATGGTTTTATTACCATTGATCATCCATTGGTTTTGGCAGTTGTGTCTCACCCCTATTACCAGCGTTTGCGGAATATACACCAAATGGCATTTGCCCACTTGGTATACCCCGGTGCCATGCACTCTCGTTTGCATCATTCACTAGGCGCCTATCACTTGATGGGAATTGCACTAAACGAACTAAAGAGCAAAGGCATTGAAATTTCTAACGAGGAAGAACTGGGAGCAAAATTGGCAATCCTTCTTCACGATTGTGGTCATGGACCTTTTTCACATGCCCTAGAAAAAGAACTCATTCCAGGCATTCATCATGAGCAACTTTCCCTATTGATCATGGAAAAACTCAATGAAGAATTCGAGGGTAAATTGGCCGTGGCCATAGCCATATTTACCGATCAATACCCTAAAAAATTTCTTCATCAATTAGTATCAGGACAACTGGATGTGGACCGGATGGACTACCTCAACAGAGATAGTTTTTTCACCGGAGTGGCAGAAGGTGTAATTGGCTATGACCGAATTCTTAAAATGCTCACTGTCCACGAAGGGCAATTGATGGTGGAGGAAAAAGCTATTTTTTCGATTGAAAAGTTTTTGATCAGCCGCCGACTCATGTATTGGCAGGTCTACCTCCATAAAACAGTAGTTAGTGCAGAAATGACCTTGGTGCATGCCTTACGAAGAGCACAGGAATTGATTGCAAATGGAATGACTGTAAAAGCTGCCACGAATGCACTCGACTTTTTTTTACAAAATCGCCAAGCTGCTCTTTCTATCAAGCAGCATTTAGACCTGTTTTGTCGTCTTGACGATCATGATGTCATGGCCAGCATAAAAAACTGGTGTAACCATCCGGATCGGGTGCTGGCTGAATTGAGCAGGTTGATCGTAAACAGACAACTACTCAAAATTCGCTTTACCCCAGATTCAACTGCTATCTCAACGCTGAATGCACTTCAAAAAGAAACTGCCACTCAGCTGGGGATTACAGAACAAGAGGCCGCTTACTTTGTATTCACGGGAGAAGCCCGGAACACTACCTACAATCCGAAAGACGAAAGAATTCATATTCTTTTCAAAGACGGACAGGTAAAAGATATCGCCGCAGTAGACAATGCGTTGATCAATTATGGAAGCAGTCTTTCGTACGGAGAAATAAAAAAGCAATTTGTGTGTTATCCTGGAAACCTCAAAACAATCCCGCAGTAATATGATGGCGTTTACCGCATCTCAGATTGCCCAATTAATTCAGGGAACGGTGGAGGGAAATCCAATGGCATCTGTGCATGCGTTTGGAAAAATTGAAGAAGCAAGCGCCGGACAACTTTCCTTTTTGGCAAATCCCAAATACGAAGAATACTATTATAGCACTAATGCCTCTGTGGTCATTGTCAATGAAAATTTCCAGCCACGGGAGAAAAAAGAAATCACGCTAATTCGGGTGCCTGATGCCTATTCCGCATTTGCCACTCTACTTTCCAAATACCAGGAGTTACGGCAGCAACAACTAAGCGGTATCGAACAACCCAGTTTTGTAGCAGCCAGCGCACAACTTGGAAATGAAATTTATCTCGGTGCATTTAGTTATGTGGGCGAACGCGCCAACGTAGGAGATCACACTAAGATCTATCCCAACTGCTACATCGGCGATGATGTGGTAATAGGAAAAGGATGCGTACTACATCCTGGAGTGAAAATTTATCACCAATGTGTGTTGGGTAACGATGTAATTATTCATGCCGGTACCGTGCTGGGAGGAGATGGTTTTGGTTTTGCTCCTCAACCAGATGGCAGCTTAAAAAAAGTACCGCAGATTGGAAATGTGGTAGTAGAGGACCAAGTTGAAATTGGGGCCAACACTACCATTGACAGAGCCACCATTGGCTCCACAATAATTCGCAAGGGTGCCAAATTGGATAACCTCATCCAAGTAGCCCATAATGTTGAAATCGGAAGCAGCACGGTAATTGCCGCCCAAGCTGGAATTAGCGGAAGCACCAAAATCGGAAAAGGGGTCATGATTGGAGGCCAGGCAGGAATAGTGGGGCATATCACTTTGGGAGACGGATCAAAAGTAAATGCGCAAAGTGGCGTTAGTAAATCTTTGGAACCGGGCAAGGCCGTAACCGGCACCCCTGCCTATGATTACACCCAGTCTCTTCGCAGTCAAGCTGTCAGCAGAAAGTTACCTGAACTGGAGAAACGAATTCAGGAGCTTGAAAAAATTATAACTGATTTAAAATCAAAGGGTTAACACCCTTATTTTCGGTCCCTTCCACATTTGTTATCTTTGCGGCACCAAAATCCGCTCATGGCCACTCCTTTTAACCCCGACAAACAACACACCATCGGTAAGCCGGTTACCATTTCGGGCACCGGACTGCATACTGGCATTTTAGCTGACCTGACCCTGCAACCCGCTAATCCAGGGTTTGGATTACAGTTTAAAAGAACGGATTTGCCAGAACAGCCTGTGATTAAAGCAGACTGCGACCTGGTTACCGACACCAGCCGCGGAACTACCCTTGAATCCAATGGTGCAAAAATTAGTACGGTCGAACACGTGTTGGCGGCGTTGGTGGGGTTGGGTATCGATAACTGTTTAATTGAAGTAACAGGGCCTGAGATACCCATTATGGACGGCAGTTCTGCCCCTTTTGTGGAGTTGATAGAAAAAGTTGGCATTCACGAACAAGATGCGGCTAAAACCTGGTACAGCATCGACGAGAATATTTTTCATTACGACGAAGGCAAGCGCGTGGAAATGGTAGCGATGCCTGCCTTGGAATATCAGATCACTACATTGATTGATTTTAATTCGCCCGTATTAGGTACACAACATGCCGGGTTAAAAAAGATCACTGATTTCAAAGCTGAGGTTTCCTCCTGCCGCACTTTTTGCTTTTTGCACGAGCTGGAAATGCTCTTGGAAAACAACCTGATCAAAGGAGGCGATGTCAATAATGCCATTGTAATTGTAGATAAACCCGTTGATGAGAGCGAGCTCAGTCGGTTGAAAAAAATATTCAAGAAAGATAAAATTGAAGTCAAGAGCGAGGGCTATCTCAACAATTTGGACCTGCGTTTTCCCAATGAACCAGCGCGACATAAGTTGTTGGATGTAGTGGGAGATCTAGCACTGGTAGGATATCCCATAAAAGCTCGCATCATTGCCAACCGTCCCGGACACAGCAGTAATGTTGCGTTTGCGAAGAAGATAAAACAGTACATCAAAAAGAATAAGCATACAAAGGATGTACCTTATTACGATCCCGCAATTCCTCCCGTGTTGGATCAGCAATACATTGAAAGAACACTTCCCCACCGCTATCCTTTTGCCTTAGTGGACAAAGTAATTGAGCTCAGTGATACGCATATAGTGGGTGT
>CAIRNW010000342.1 GCA_903879995.1 uncultured Bacteroidota bacterium | reverse complement strand
CTAATAATCGGTCTTCGCGATTTTTTCGCATGGTTTCTCTCCACTCTTTTTGATAGCGAGCAAAAACGGGACCAAATGCTTCTCGTTCTCCACCAGTCATCCGCATTCTCTTTTGAATAAAAAGATTCATTTTTTCAGGAATACGTTCACCGAGTGGTGGTTGCGCTTGCAGGGAATCAAATAGCAGTAAACTAATCAGTATAAGAAAAATATTTTTCATGGCATTTCAGTTACGGGGAGATCGTTTAATAAGTTTTGAATTTCTTCCTGGGGAATATCTTGCATCAACATCGCCAGGTCTTTGCTATCTAGTTGTGAAGTAGAGGCTGTTTGTAAAAATGCACTGGTGTTATCTATATAATCCGATACATGCTCTGCGGGAAGTTTACTGACCTCCTGTTTAGCCCATTGGTTAATAGTATCAGCTCCGTCAGTAGCAGAATTTTTGAAAAAATAAAAGCTGGAAAAAAGAATGCCTATCATAACGGCAGCTGCTGCCAATACTTTCCATTGGGGCGAACGAAAGAAAATAAGTGTGCTCCTCTTTTTCTGTTCCGCATTAACGATTGCAAGTAGCTTTCCTGGTAATTCTTCAAAGTATCCACTAGGTGCTCGTAAGGTCGATTTTTGTTGCAGCCGCAGGCTGGGTGCAAGCTGCTCAAGTTCGTCCTGAATTATTTCTCATTTTTCCATTTGCATTCTTATGACAAGTTAGGTGGGTTCTGGTTTAATGATTCAAAATGTACTGTTCAATTTTTTTGGCTGCATGATGGTAGCTGGCTTTTAATGCTCCCTCACTGGTTTCCAATAATTTACTCATTTGTTCGTAGGGCATTTCCTGATAATACCTGAGAACAAAAACTAATCGTTGTCTTTCAGGTAATTGCTGGATGGCTACTTCCAACTTCCATTCTAGTTTTTGTGCATCAAAATGCGAGTCTGCTTTTACTTGTTCCGCTCTCTCCTGGTCCTGCTCGCTTAGAGAGGCTAATGATTTTCTCTTTTTCTGTTCTAAAAAGCTAAGACATTCATTGGTGGCAATTCGGTAGATCCAGGTATACAGCTGGCTATCTTCTCTGAATTTTTCCAGCCCATTCCAAACTCTGATAAATGTATTTTGAACTACATCGTTTGTATCCTCATGGGACACCAGCATTCTTCGGACCAGCCAGTATACTTTTTCCTGGTATTTTTTTACCAGGGCAGTAAACGCCGCTTGTTTCGTAAGCGGGTCACGAAATTCAATTAAAAGTTGCTGGTCAGAGTAGGAGGTCATGTACCGGATTACGGTTTGACCTTGAAGATACGATGAGGTTTAACCTTTGCGTTGTAGAGCACGCTCAGCTGCTGCTACAATATCGGATACATCCAGCCCGTATTTTTTTAATAATTGTGCAGGTGTACCACTTTCTCCGAATGTATCTTTTGTGCCTACGTATTCGATAGGAACCGGATAATGTTTGGCGGCTACTTGCGCAATAGAATCGCCCAGCCCGCCGATGATATTATGCTCCTCTGCGGTAACAGCACAGCGGGTTTTTTGAAGAGAAGCAATGACAGCTGCTTCATCCAAGGGCTTAATGGTATGAATGTTGATTACCTCTACACTAATTCCTTTTTCCTCCAGTTGTACACCGGCTTGGATGGCATTCCATACCATGTGGCCACAGGCAAAAATGCTAATGTCCTTCCCTGTTGAAAAATGTTGTGCTTTTCCTAATTCAAATGGGCGTTCACTGGTAAAAATGGGCCAAGCCGGACGACCAAATCGCAGATATACCGGGCCTTTGTACTCAGCAATCGCTTCTGTGGCGGCCTTGGTTTGTGCATAGTCACAGGGGACAACCACGGTCATACCTGGAAGCATTTTCATTAAACCAATGTCCTCTAGAATTTGATGCGTAGCGCCATCCTCTCCTAAAGTGAGACCGGCGTGTGAAGCACAAATTTTTACATTCTTATCACTATAAGCCACACTTTGGCGAATCTGGTCATATACTCTGCCTGTAGAAAAATTAGCGAAGGTGGTAGTATATGGAATTTTACCTCCAATAGTAAGTCCAGCAGCTACACCAATCATATTAGCTTCTGCAATGCCACATTGAATAAAACGCTCAGGAAACTCTTTCATGAATTGATTGAGTTTTAAAGAGCCAGCCAAATCGGCTGTGAGGGCAACAATATTTGGATTTTTTCTGGCAGCGGCCACAATGCCATCGCCAAATCCGCTACGGGTATCTTTTGAGCCGGTTGATTGTATGTCTTTAAGCATGGTCACAAAAGTAGGGTTTCAGCGTTAAGCTATCAATTGAAAACTGTTTGTCCGGCCTTTAATTCTTGCTCCCATTTCCAGGCGGTAGCCATGATTTGTTCCAAATTGTATTTGGTTTCCCATCCCAGTACCTGTTGGGCTCTGTCCTTATTGGCGTAAATAGCAATCACGTCTCCCGTGCGTCGGGGGCCAATTTCATAATTGAGCGCTGTGCCACTGGCTTTTTCAAAAGCGGCGATGGCTTCTAACACCGTATTTCCATTTCCAGTGCCCAGATTGAATATTTCGCAGGATTCTTTATTCCGCTCTTGTTCCAAATAGCGCAAAGCGAGCGTGTGCGCATGGGCTAAATCACAAACATGGATGTAGTCTCGAATACAGGAACCATCTCGGGTTGGATAATCATTACCATGTACCCATAATTTTTCCAGTTTTCCGATGGCTGTTTGTGTAATGGCAGGAACCAGGTTTTGGGGCTTTCCCAGGGG
>CAIRNW010000341.1 GCA_903879995.1 uncultured Bacteroidota bacterium | reverse complement strand
CGTGAAAAATTATTTACCATTTATCGCAATTGGCTGGAAAATCAATCAGTTCCCTGGAGCTTGATTCAAGGAAAAGATACGGAACGAATGCAGTTAGCAATACGTGCTGTCAATCATATTCTGGAAAGTTCTTACGTTACCGATTCTCAATAAGTCTGCGTATTGTCGGTTCCGATTGCAAATGCATCATTTGCCGGAGAATAAAATTACTTCTGCCTTGAACATAGCGAGATGCTGGCTTTACTTTATAACGTTTTGGATTAGGTAAACTGGCTGCAATCATGGCCGCCTCTCTTCTAGTTAATTGCTTGGCTGATTTTCCAAAATAGTATTGCGCAGCCGCTTCTGCTCCAAACACACCTTTACCCATTTCAATCACATTGAGATATACTTCAAGAATTCTTTTCTTCCCCCAAAACAATTCAATCATACCTGTAAAGTAAACCTCAAGTCCCTTACGAACCCAGCTTCGGCCTTGCCATAAAAAAACATTCTTTGCTGTTTGCTGGCTTATAGTGCTCCCGCCTCTTAGTTTTTGAGGTTTGCGTTTGTTATACGCCATTGCCTCTTGTATACGCTTCCAATCAAATCCATAATGTTCCGTAAAGAGTTGGTCTTCGGAAGCAATCACAGCTAAGCGCATATATGGAGAA
Source organism: uncultured Bacteroidota bacterium (assembly GCA_903879995.1). Lineage (GTDB taxonomy): Bacteria > Bacteroidota > Bacteroidia > Chitinophagales > Chitinophagaceae > JJ008. The sequence goes on along the minus strand of CAIRNW010000341.1, from coordinate 2,684 downwards.
ATCTCAGAAGCGGAAACATAATCCCTGCGCATCCCATTACCACTCACCCAATTGCTCAATTGGGTAATAGTAATAGGAGGATTGATCCAGCGTAAAGCCAGGATGTATACAAATTGAAAAATAAAAAGGTAAAAAAGAACTCGCTTTACCGTGCGCCACCAGGAAAATGTTGCAGCAGCGTTGTTACCCATAAACCTCAACATTGTCCGGTTTGTAAAAACTTTTCCCAATCCGCTAACATCTTTCCTTTCATGACACGGGGAAACTTATGTTGACTACCCAGCTTTCCTTTCAATGCCATAAAGTCTAAAAATTTTTTCTCGGGCAGTACTTCTAAAAAAACTTCTTTTAAGGCACTGTCCCTTTCCGTAGCATAGTCATCATTCAATACACGCAAATGCTGATCAATTTTAGTACGTAACACAGCAGCATCTACTTTGTCGTCAGTACCTACATACCAGCGATGCGCAAAAAAACTTTGGTAAGGAAATCCCACCACCGTGTATTCTGGTATACTGATATTAAGTTCGTTACTCACTAACTCAATGGCCTTGTTCATGTTGTCCACACTCAGGTGTTCGCCTGTCAAACTCAAAAAGTGTTTGATACGTCCTGTAATTACAATCTCGGAACGCTCAATATCAGTAAATCGAATGGTATCCCCAATCAAATAACGCCATGCGCCTGCATTGGTGCTCATGAGTAATGCATATTCTTTACCTTCTTGAACTTCGTGAATCATTTTTGCATCAGCTTCAGGATAAGGATTTCCATCGGCATCAAAATTGGATTCGTCAAATGGGATAAACTCAAAAAAGATATTGTTATTTAAAATCAGCTGCATACCGGTTGCATGCTCGCGCGTTTTAAATCCAATAAAGCCTTCGCTGGATAAATAGTTTTCTACATACACTATGGGTTTGCCCAATAATTTTTCAAAACCTTTCTTGTAGGGTTCAAAGGCAACACCGCCATGAACAAAAAAACTCAGGTTGGGCCAAATCTCATGAATATGGTTCAGCTTGTATCTTTCAATCACCATTTCCATTAACATCTGGCACCAGGCAGGAACACCCACGAGATAACCAATATCCCAATTAGGGGCTTGCTCTACAATCTCCTGTAATTTTTGATTCCAGTCGCTAATAGCCGCAATGCGTCCACCCGGTTTGTAAAAAGTTTGAAACCAAAATGGTCTACGCTTTGCCAGGATACCGCTGAGATCACCAGCATACCAACCCGCTTTTCCTTTCTTTAGATCCGTAGCGCCGCCCAACATTAAAAACCCTTTTGTCATGGCCCGCATATTGGCCTCCTCATATCGAACCAAACTAATTAACTGCCGCAGGTAATTCACCATATTACTCCGCAACAAATCACTGGTAACGGGAATATATTTACTAGCAGCCTCTGAGGTACCAGAACTCAACGCGTAATATTTAATCTGACCGGGCCAGGTTACATCGGGTGTGCCATCCAATGTCTGCTTCCACCATTCGTTATAAATCTTATTGTAATCATGAATAGGGACCAGCTCCTGGAACTTCTTTCCCGGATGTTTACTCAACAGTGCTTGATCAAAATGATACTGTTGACCAAATGCTGTAAAGCGGGCTTTTTTCAACAGCTTTTTAAGAACCCGGAGCTGTTGCCGACGGTTATCATTGATGGGAATCTGGAGAATCGAGGCCAGTGCCCGCGGAATTTTTATGTCAAGAATTGACGCCATCGCACGGTTTCAATTGTAGTGCGAATATAAGCATTTGAGCGGGGGACATGTTATCTTCGCGCATGCTCCACACTATATTACGCGAGGCCACAGAGGCGGGCGCGGCAGAAATACTTCGTTTTTTCCAGGGCAATTTTGAAGTAAGCAATAAAGAGGGCGTAAACAACCTGGTTACCGAAGCGGATCACGCATCAGAAAAAGCTATTCTCAGCGTTATCAAAAAAGCATTTCCGGATCATCAGATTTTAGCAGAGGAAAGTGGAGCACTCGAACAATCCTGCGACTATAAATGGATCATAGACCCCATTGACGGAACTGTAAATTTTGCACAAGGCATTCCTCTCAATTGTGTTTCGATAGCGGTGGAATGGAAAGGTTCCATCATTTTAGGAGCCGTGTACAATCCACATTTACGAGAATTCTTTTTTGCGGAAAAGGGAAAGGGCGCCACGTTAAATGATAAACCAATTCAAGTCAGCAAAAAAACTTCTACACTAAAATCCTGTTTAGTAACTGGGTTTCCGTACACCTATATCAATGAACCTAACGGACCTATTGAAGTATTTGAACGATTTGTACGTAAGGGGGTTCCCGTTCGTCGACTGGGCTCTGCTGCCATTGATCTCTGCTGGGTTGCTTGTGGGAGGTTTGATGGATTCTTTGAGCAAAAATTGGAACCCTGGGATAGTGCAGCCGGATATTTGATAGTTGAAGAGGCCGGCGGAAAAGTAACGGACTTTAAAGGAGATGCTTTTTCAGTGTATCAACATAAACTGATTGCCACCAACAGCTTGATCCATGAAGAGATGGTGGAAGTAGTTAACGGACGGAAAGAACTTTAAAATAGTACTATGTCAAATCAACGCACAGAAATCAGTTCCTTGGGAGAATTTGGACTGATTGATCATCTAACAAAAAATATAGAGCTACAAAATGCTTCTTCCATTGTAGGAGT
>CAIRNW010000340.1 GCA_903879995.1 uncultured Bacteroidota bacterium | reverse complement strand
GCTGGATCGTTCTTTGTACTATGTAGATTTAGCACCCGCCATTCAATTGATCTTTGCCAGCAAAACAAAGTTGAATTTAGGATATCGCTTTCAATTAGATAGCGATATGAAACGAATGATGCAAAGAAGTTGGCTATTGAGCCTTGAGACTAGTTTTCTGGGGGCATTTAAAAGAAAAAATTAACGTTTCAGTACGTTGATTCGAAAGGAGAATCCCAGTGCTATATAGTAAGTCACGGATTCTTCATTTAGTCCTTTTCCACCAGAGAAATCAATTTTACAATTGTCACTGAAGTAATAGGCAATACCTCCGTCAATCCCATGTAAAGGCTTTTCCATCGATCGAATACTTCCAAATATCTCCGCATAAGCATACCAACGTTCACCCAGATTAATTCCAGGGGCTAGTGTGTAAATCCAGTCAGGGAAACCGCCATTACCATCCCACTCCGCCCCAAGGTTGTAGCCCAATGCTATTCGATCGGTGAGGGTGTGTTGTAAAGTAAATCGAAAGTTTGGTGAAAGGTTAGGTGTTTTAAAATTGGAGGATCCCAGCGCTGGGATACCGGTATGAAATATCAGTGAAGTTTGCGGAATCAATCCTTTTTCTTTCCATAGGGCAATTTTGCCCCCGATTTGTGTCGGCACCAGCCCGCTAACCTTTGTTATTCCATTGTCTAGCGTGTTACCTTCTGTGATCAAGCGAAACTCAAAGCGAGAATTTAGCCCCAGCTTCCATAATGCGGTGGGATGTACCCAAGTAAAACCATTGCCATATTTCTCTTTATTAAATCCAATCTCTGCTTGTAAGTACCCTTTTTTTGTGATAGAAACTGATTCTGTTTGATCCGGGCGATCGGTGTCCATTCTTCCAGTTTGCTGTGCATTGATTTCTTGACAAAGTAGAGTTACAAAAAGAAGTAAGATAAGCGTGTTGGGTAACGCTGCTTTCCTATGGAATGTCATATGCATCTCCAAATTTATGCTGTAACTTGTTGCAAAATTCCGGTTTATGAAATCCAGAAGAACTTTTATCAAAAAGGCAGGTTTAGTTACTGTATGGGGAGCTATTTCACCAGCGCTTGCTCAATCTGGTCTTGCAACTACCACACAAATCCCAGTGATGGGAGCTGAGGAAATCGGCTTTTCTCAGCAACCGCTTCCTTATTTGTATTCCGCATTGGAGCCAGTAATTGATGCGCTGACTATGGAGATTCATTATACTAAGCACGCGGCCGGTTACACAAAGAATCTGGTTGACGCTTGTGCCGGGGAAAGGGTTGATACTTCAAAAATCAAATTAACGGAGCTGCTGGGTCGTATTTCAACCTACTCAATAAAGATGCGTAATAATGCCGGAGGACATTATAATCATGAGTTTTTCTGGCAATCACTTACACCGGTGCGTAGCGGACAGACTAATAAGCCATCTGGCTCATTCATGGAGGCAATTGTAAATCAGTTTGGTTCATTTGAAAATTTTCAAACACAATTCAGTGATGCAGCACGTAATCGTTTTGGAAGCGGGTGGGCATGGTTAGTGAAAACAACAGATGGAAAATTAAAAATTGGTTCTACGCCTAATCAAGATAACCCACTCATGGATTTGAGTGAGCTCAAAGGCACTCCCTTGCTGGGTTTGGATGTGTGGGAACACGCTTATTACCTAAAATATCAAAATAAAAGACCAGACTACATTGCTGCGTGCTGGTCTTTATTCAATTGGGAGGTACTGGAAAGAAGGTATAAAAACGCTTAGGCTTTTTCCTGTATGTAGCTTTCCATAGGCTCGCAAGTGCAAATCAAGTTGCGATCTCCGTGTGTATTATTTACCCTTGATACGGATGGCCAGAATTTATTGTGTGTAACATAGTAAAGTGGGAAGGCAGCTTCCGTGCGAGAATACGCATGCGACCACTGATCAGCCATCACGGTTGCCTGTGTATGAGGTGCATTTTTTAACAGGTTATCTTTCTTGTCTGCTTTTCCCTCTTCAATTGCTCTAATCTCCTCACGAATAGCAATCATGGCATCACAAAAGCGATCTAACTCGGCCTTATCCTCACTTTCGGTTGGTTCAATCATAATAGTCCCTGCAACCGGAAAACTCATCGTGGGAGCATGAAAACCATAGTCCATTAATCGTTTGGCCACATCCTCTGCTTCTATCTCTGCTGATTTTTTAAAGGGACGTAAGTCTACAATAAACTCGTGTGCACATTGTCCACTTTGATTGGTATACAGAATATCATAATGGCCTGCTAATCTTGCTCGCATATAATTTGCATTCAATATCGCATACTCAGTAGCTCCCTTGAGGCCAGCAGCTCCCAGCATTCTGATATACGCGTAGGAGATCAAAAGAATCATGGCAGAGCCAAAAGGGGCAGCGGATACGGCATCAGCCGTTCCCTGTGTAATATGACCGGGCAAAAATGGTTTCAAGTGTTCTTTCACACAAATGGGTCCCATGCCAGGTCCACCACCACCATGCGGAATGGCAAATGTTTTATGAAGATTCAAGTGACAAACATCTGCTCCAATTAATCCCGGCGCAGTTAGACCAACTTGTGCGTTCATGTTGGCGCCATCCATATACACTTGTCCACCATGTTGGTGAACAATGCTAGTGATTTCCTTTACGGTTTCCTCATAAACCCCATAGGTGCTGGGGTAGGTGATCATGATACCAGCTAATTGTTGGCTATTAGCCTCCGCTTTTTGACGTAAATCATCCAAATCGATGTATCCGTTATCCAGTGCTTTTACTACCACCACTTTCATACCAGCCATTACTGCTGAGGCTGGATTAGTGCCATGCGCAGAAATGGGGATTAGCATAACATCACGATGCGGATTACCCTGTGCCGCATGATAAGCACGTATGGTCAACAAGCCTGCATATTCTCCTTGCGCGCCACTATTCGGTTGTAGGCTGCATGCATCAAAAGCAGTCACATCACAGAGATATTGGCTTAACTCCTCCATGATGCTATGATATCCTTTGGCTTGCTCTTGCGGAATAAAAGGATGTAAACTATTCCACTCAGGCCAGCTTAGTGGGATCATTTCACTGGCTGCATTTAACTTCATCGTACAACTTCCCAGTGATATCATTGAGGTATTGAGCGAAAGATCTTTGTTTTCTAGTTGCTTGATGTAGCGCATCATCTGACTCTCACTCTTACACGTATTGAAAACAGCCTGCGTTAGATACGTACTGTTTCTGTTTAAAGCAGCGGGCCAGTTTTGAGATGTTTGTGTTTTATCTAAGGAAAAACTGACCGGTTGTTTATCGTCCTCAAAACAATTGATCAAATCGTAGAGATCCTCAAGGCTGGTAGTTTCATCAAGTGAAAGAGCAACCAAGTCATTGCCTGGGTAACGAAGATTGATGCGTTGTGCAGATGCTTTAGATTGAATGATTGCGACACGATCAGTTTGAACCGTAATCGTATCAAAATAATGTTCTGAGATGAGTTTGTAGCCTCTTTCTTTCAACGCATCTGCAACTAACTGCGTAAGGGTGGTGATACGACTAGCAATATTTTTTAAGCCATCTGGTCCGTGAAAAACCGCATACATCGCAGCCATATTGGCTAGTAATGCCTGTGCCGTACAAATATTAGAGGTAGCTTTTTCTCGTTTGATATGTTGCTCTCGAGTTTGTAATGCCATGCGAAGGGCTCTTTTTCCCTTTGCATCAATGCTCACTCCTATAATTCTTCCAGGTATATTTCTTTTGAAATCGTCGCGTGTTGCAAAGAAAGCGGCATGAGGCCCACCAAAACCAAGGGGTACACCTAGCCGTTGTGCAGAACCCACTGCCGCATCTGCACCTAACTCACCGGGAGGGGTGAGTAGTGTAAGGGCAAGTAAGTCAGTAGCCATTACTACAAAGGCTCCTTTTTCATGGGCTGTTTGAATAAATTGACGATAATCAACTACTGCACCTTTATCATTGGGATATTGAAGAATGGCCCCAAAATAAGTTTCATCTAGTTGGGCGGATTTATAATCTCCTTCT
>CAIRNW010000339.1 GCA_903879995.1 uncultured Bacteroidota bacterium | reverse complement strand
TTTGCACCCTGTAAACCAAACCAAAAAAACATGTCAGACATTGCATCAAGAGTAAAAAAGATCATCGTTGATAAACTGGGAGTAGAAGAAGCAGAGGTAACGAACGAAGCTTCTTTCACCAATGATCTTGGAGCCGATTCATTGGACACCGTCGAGTTGATCATGGAGTTTGAAAAGGAATTCAACATCTCCATCCCTGATGAGCAAGCTGAGACCATTACTACTGTTGGTCAGGCCATCACTTATCTCGAGGAGCACGCCAAGTAATCTTGCAAAAGCTTTTCTTTTTCCTGACCAGGAAATAAATTGCACCGCCTTCCCCGTTACCGCATGGTAGTAAGGAAGGCGGTTTTTTTAAAAAACTCGATTAACTTTCCACTATGCAATTGAAGCGTGTTGTAGTAACAGGAATGGGTGCTATCACCCCAATTGGTAATACCCTTGAAACGTATTGGCAGGGTTTACTGAATGGTGTATCCGGTGCAGGCCCAATTACTCAATTTGATGCTTCCAAATTCAGAACGCGTTTTGCCTGTGAAATAAAAGGGTTTGATCCTACGCAATTCATGGATAAAAAAGAAGCGCGTAAGTTGGACCGATTTGCGCAATTAGCACTTGCTGTGAGCGATCAAGCGATGCAGGATGCAGGGTTGAATAAAGAAAATATTAACCCGGATCGAGTAGGGGTTGTTTTTGCCAGTGGTATAGGAGGATTAACCACCTTTCAACATGAGGTCACCGATTTTGCAAAAGGCGATGGAACGCCTCGTTTCAATCCGTTTTTCATTCCTAAAATGATCTTGGATATTGCGGCGGGTCAGATCAGTATGCGTCACAACTTACGAGGTCCCAATTTTGCGGTGGTAAGTGCATGCGCCAGCAGTACCAATGCAATCATGGATGCTTTTAATTTGGTTCGATTAGGCAAAGCTGATATTATTTTAACTGGCGGAAGTGAGTCCGTAATCAGTGAAGCGGGAGTTGGGGGATTCAATGCCATGAAAGCCATGAGCGAACGCAATGATGACCCTGCTACGGCTAGCCGTCCATATGATAAAGACCGTGATGGTTTTGTAATGGGAGAGGCGGCCGGTATGTTAGTGCTGGAATCGCTGGATCACGCCATTGCCAGAGGAGCAAAAATCTATGCAGAGGTAGCGGGTTGTGGTGCTACCGCTGATGCTTATCATATTACGGCTCCGCACCCGGAGGGTTTAGGGGCTAAAAATGTAATGTTAGTGGCCTTAGACGATGCTGGAATGCGGGCGGATGAAATTGATTATATCAATACACACGGAACTTCCACACCTATTGGAGATGGAGCAGAAGTAAAAGCCATCACCCAGGTATTTGGGGAGCATGCTTATTCGCTCAATATTAGTGCCACCAAGTCCATGACCGGACATTGCTTGGGCGCGGCGGGTGTCATTGAGTCGATTGCCAGTATCATGGCGGTGGTGCATGATATTGTTCCTCCTACCATCAATCACTTTACGGACGATCCTGAAATTGATCCAAAACTCAACTTTACTTTTAACAAAGCGCAAAAGCGAACAGTACGTGCTGCGCTGAGCAACACCTTTGGTTTTGGAGGTCATAATGCCTGTATGATTGCCAAGAAGTACCAGCTCTAGTGTTTCTTAATTTTCTGTAGCTTGTGTGGGTGCGCTGGTTAAAATCCCTGTTTAGTTTTCGAAAGAAAAATTCTTTTACACGCGAGTTGTCCCATCTACTCGGGTTCTATCCCCATTCATTGGAATTATACGAAACTGCGTTGACGCATCGTTCGCAGGGAGAAAGTACCGATCAAAATAACGAACGATTGGAGTATCTCGGGGATGCTATACTCAGTGCATTAGTTGCCGATTATCTTTTTAAGCGGTACCCCTACAAAGGAGAAGGATATCTCACAGAGATGCGTAGTAAAATGGTCAACCGTCAGCAACTCAATCACATTGCGTTAAGAATGGGATTGAAAAAAATTACTCGGTTCAATCGGGCAGATTCGTCCCTGCGTATCAGTCATATTTTCGGGAACACACTAGAGGCATTGATCGGTGCGGTCTATCTGGATATCGGATATAAACGAACCGAAAAGTGGGTGATGAAAAATATCATCCTGCCTCATATGTTTGTAGACCAACTGGAAAACACGGAATACAATTTCAAAAACAAACTCTACGGTTGGGCTAGCCGTAACGGCAGTACACTTGAGTTTGAAACCATCGATGAAAAACTGGAAGGCAGTCGACGATTATTTACAGTGGCGGCACTTTTG
>CAIRNW010000338.1 GCA_903879995.1 uncultured Bacteroidota bacterium | reverse complement strand
GTATCCTGTGTTTTAGAAATAGGAATGATGCCGGATCTACTTACTAAACCCACGGTAGGCTTTATCCCTACTACCCCATTGACTGAAGAAGGGCAATGAATCGAGCCATTGGTTTCCGTACCAATGGCTACGGCACAAAAATTTGCAGACACAGCAGCTCCTGAGCCTGAACTGGAACCACAAGGATTACGATCGAGAGAATATGGATTTTTAGTTTGTCCACCCCGACTACTCCAGCCACTCACTGAACGTGTAGAGCGAAAATTAGCCCACTCACTTAAATTAGTTTTTCCTAAAAGTACAGCGCCAGCTGCACGCAATTTAGTTACTAAAAAAGCGTCCTGAGAAGCAATATTATCTTGCAAGGCAAGCGCACCGGCAGTAGTGTGCATTTTATCACCGGTATCAATATTATCCTTAATCAAAACGGGTATGCCATGTAATGGCCCTAGTTTTCTATTTTGCTTTCGCTCTGCATCACATTGTCTGGCTATAGTCAATGCATCGGGATTGAGTTCAATAACAGCATTCAAACCAGGGCCCTTTTTATTATAGGCAGTAATTCGATCTAAATAAAGTTGTGTTAATTGTACGCAGCTGATTTTACCAGTATTCAATAACTTTTGTAACTGCTCTACCGTAGCTTCTCTAATTAGATCAGCTGAAATAGTGGATGTAACTACAGTATCATTCGCAAAAACAACAGAGGGTAAAAAAGTATATCCAGATACCACCAACCCTATATCAGTTAAAAAGGATTTTCGATTCATTGATAAGTAATTTAAATTAAGAAAGAAGTGATTGAACTACAAAGTACAAAATAGAGGGGCATAACAAACAGCCAAGCCCTGTATAAAAGGTTGCAGTGAGGGCACCATAAGGAACAAGCTTTGTATCTGTAGCAGCTAAACCAGCAGCCACTCCTGAAGTAGTACCAATTAGTCCGCCATAAATCATTGCAGATTGAGGATTATTTAGCCCAATTCGAGTTGCCAAAATAGGTGTAACAATAGTGACTACCACTGACTTAATTACTCCAATTGCTATACTCAACGCAATCACATCAGAAGTGGCACCAACTGCAGTGCCTGTAATTGGACCTACAATAAACGTACAGGCCCCCGCTCCGATAGTGGCAAAACTTTTTGGATCGTGATATCCTAATACATATCCTATTAGTCCTCCTAAAAAAAATGTAAGTAAAACTCCGATAAATAAGGAAGCAATACCCGTACGACCTGCTTTTTTAATTTCAATAAAACTAGCTCCCATGGCCGTAGAAACAATTGAGAAATCACGTAAAAGAGTACCGCCAAAAAAAGCAAGTCCAGAAAATACTGGAATATCGGCTAAACCCTTTTTTTCACCGAAAAAAGCAAGTCCAAGACCAATAGAAATAGCAATAGCTGCTCCGGGTATTTTATTATTAGTAAATCTTTGTCCAATCCAAAATGAAAGCCACATGACTACCCCAATCAATAAGAATGAAAAAACAAATCCACTATCTATCAATACTTTTTCAATTAGATTCATGGATTGTTGTTTTTGTGATTCGAGAAAGAACAGGAACAAGATAAAGCATGAATAAAGTAACCAGTACGCCAACGGCTAAAGCAGTCCAACTCCCCTTTACGGCTGCCTTTACATTTTGCGTAGCAGACATGGCTACTACCACAGGGATATACATGGCACTCCAGAATAAAATTCCTTGTTCCGGCTCTTTTGAAAGTAGATTACGCTTTCTTAAATAATCCCCTGCTACAATTAATAATATCATGGCAAATCCAACACCCCCTACATTACCTTGCAAATGAACTAGCCGGCCAAGAAGTTCACCAACTATTTGACCTACTAAAAAACAAGCAGCAAGTAACGCAACGCCGTATATTTTCATTACTTATTTTTTTTGACTATGTTTTTAACCGACTTCCGTATTGCATTGCCCCATACTTGATACCCTTTTTCATTATGATGTAACTTATCTGAAAGATAATACTCATTAATAGAATCTACTTTTTTCAAAAAGTGGTTCTTTAAATCGACGTTGACCAATTGATTGAAAAAACAGACAATATAGAATAATTAATAAAAGACTATACGGATTCATTATTAAAAAGTTTTTTGACATCGCTTTTTACGACTTTACCCATGGCATTGCGCGGTAAAGCATCTATTGCTTTGTATACTCTAGGAACTCGATAACCTGGAATTCGATCACGTAGCCAACTCGTTAATTCTGCTATAGGGTTAATTGACTTTTCCACTAATACAATAGCAGCAACAACTCGCTCACCCCACTCATCATCCGGTATGCCCACAACCGCCACATCAGCAATGGCTGTATGTTTGCGTAGTTCTTCCTCTATTTCTAAAGCAGATATTTTATATCCGCCCGACTTAATAATATCTACTGATTGTCGACCCATGATACGGTAATACCCCTTTTCTACTACTGCCACGTCTCCTGTTTTAAACCAACCCTCTGCAGTAAAAGAATTAAATGTCTCTTCAGGTCGATTCCAATATTCTTTAAAAACATTTTTACCACGTATCAAAATTTGACCAGGGCTATCCGGAGGCGCTTGAAGATAATTGTCATCAGCTAACATTACTTCAACACCTGAAAGCGGCATTCCAATATATCCAGCTCTACGCTCACCTTCATAGGGATTGCTGATCGCCATCCCAATTTCAGTCATACCGTAACGCTCTAGCAATCGGTGGCCACTAATTTGCTCCCATTTCTCCATTACCGAAACGGGTAAAGCTGCGGATCCACATACCATCAAACGAAACTGCATCATTGATTCTTTGATAGCAGCTTGTTGAGATGAATCAGCGGTCTCCCAAGCACTAATTAGTTTATAATAAATAGTAGGTACAGCCATGAAAACAGTGAGCGTCTTTTTCATAAAAAATGAAAAAACTGCTTGTACATCAAAAGAAGGCATAAATGTGCAGGTAGCGCCAGCCCATAACGAACAACATACTACATTAACAACTCCATGCACATGATGTAAAGGAAGTACGCAAAGAATATGATCAGAAGATGTCCACCCCCAAGCATTAATCAATGTAGTTATTTGAGCCTCTAAATTTAAATGAGTGGTAACTACTCCTTTGGGTAAGCTAGTTGTTCCGCTAGTGTATAAAATTAGCGCACGACGCTCAGCGGAGATGGAAGGAAGTTGAACTTTTTGAGTAAACTGGTTAATACCAAGCACTAACAATCGTATTCCTCTTGCATTAGCATAATCTCCTAATAAACTTTCATACTCAGGAGATACAATTAAAATAGTAGCGCCCGTATCTTCTAAGACATAAATTAAAGAGGGCAAAGGGTGTGTTATACAAAGTGGAACAGCTATTCCGCCAGCCCGCCAAATCCCCCACTGTGTTGTAACATAGTCAAAACCTGGGTCTACCATAAATGCCACTGGCTTTTCCCGTAAGTCAGTTTGATGTTCTAATAGCCAAGCGGCCGTTTGATATGAAGCCTCTAATAGATTAGC
>CAIRNW010000337.1 GCA_903879995.1 uncultured Bacteroidota bacterium | reverse complement strand
TTCTTGGAAAAAATTACCGGCAGAAATAAAGAAACTTGTTTTATCATTTCCTCCATCTAAACTGATATTGTAAAGACGCTGACCGGCAATTCTGGTTACTGCATCATACCAGTTGAAATCAACACCATTACCCAAGCCGAAAGAAGCAAGAGTTGAAGCGATTGCTGCTGATGAAGCGCCTGCATTTACCAAGCCTTCACGAGTCAGGTCAAGATATTCTTGTGCGTTTAAGGGGCGATATAAGCTATTTTCATAGGCAATATCACTCTTACCCGCTTCCATATCAAAACGAACTCTTGTTTTTCCGCTACGACCTTTTTTAGTAGTAACAATGATAACTCCATTGGCACCACGGCTACCGTAAATTGAAGTAGCAGCTGCATCTTTTAAAACAGAAACCGATTCAATATCGTTAGGGTTTAAAGTACTCAAAATGTTAGCTGTGGTTTGTAAACGAGAGATATCCCCTGTGTTTAGGATGATACCGTCCACAATCCATAACGGTTGATTACTTGCGCTGATGGAGCTGAATCCACGAATCACAATTTCTTGTGTTGCACCGGGCTGTCCGGAAGATGCAACTGATTGCAGACCGGCTACCTTTCCTTGTAATGCTTTATCTACAGAGGTAAAAGGCGTGTTTTCAATTTCAGCAGATTTTACTGTTGAAACTGAACCAGTCAATGTTGCTTTTTTAGTGGTTCCATATCCCACCACCACCACATCTTGTAGGGTAGAGATAGAAGCTTTCAACTGAACGTTAATTTCAGTTTTGTTACCAATTACAACTTCTTGGTTTGCGAAGTTCAAAGAGGAGAAAACAAGCGTGGTTGTTGAACCCGGTACTGAAATGCTATAATTACCACTTGCATCAGTAACGGCACCCGCTTTGGCTCCTTTGATAACAACAGAAGCGTTAGGAACTGGATTGCTGGTTTCGTCGGTTACACGTCCTTTAATTACTTTGTTCTGAGCGGACACCTGGAAACTCACCAATAATCCGCATAGGAATGCGATCAGGCACTTTCTCATTAGATTAGTTTTTTGAGAGTGGAAAGGTAATTAAAATCTTGCATGCCAATGCATCTGTTGGCCTGGAGAGCTTACTTTTGATAAAATCATTCAACTCCATGAAAATCAGCATTTTTACAGTTTTTTTACTCTTATCTGCCGGCCTTATTAATGGGCAAAAATCACTAACTGATTCATTATCAATTGATAAGAGAGTAAAAGTTGGAAAACTAGAAAATGGGCTTACTTATTATATACGGTCCAATAAAAAGCCCGAGAAAAAGGTAGAGCTCCGCCTGGTACTAAATGTGGGCTCTATTATGGAGGATGACGACCAGCAAGGGCTAGCCCATATGGCCGAGCATATGGCTTTTAACGGAACCAAAAATTTTAAGAAAAACGACATTGTTTCTTATTTGCAAAGCATCGGCGTGGAGTTTGGGGGAGACTTGAATGCCTACACTGGCTTTGACGAGACTGTGTACATACTTCCCATTCCAACTGATCAGCCAGATAATTTAAATAAGGGTTTTCAAATCCTGGAGGACTGGGCACATCAGGTAACATACTTTGATGAGGATATTAACAGTGAGCGAGGTATTATTTTAGAAGAAAGTCGATTAGGAAAAAGTGCGGACGAACGGATGTTTAAAAAAGTATATCCTGAACTTTTTAAAGGATCCAAATATGCCAGTCGTTTGCCAATTGGGATCGATAGCATCATCAAAAATTTTCAACCGGATGCAATTCGTCGTTTTTATAAAGATTGGTATCGTCCAAATCTCATGGCAGTAGTGGTAGTGGGAGATATTGATGCTGAAGAGGCATTACGCTATGTTCAAAAGCATTTTTCCAGTCTCAAAAATCCTACGCAACCTCGTGAGCGTGATTATGCAAGTGTGCCTGCATACACTTCATCCAACGCAATGGTTGTTGCAGACAAGGAGGCAACCGGTTTTGAATTCAGTGTAAATTTTCCAGCACGTGCCATAAAACCCACCACTACATTGGGAGAATATCGTGCTGATCTGATTCGTAATCTATATGTTTCCCTGCTCAATAATCGTTTTCGTGAACTGACACAAAAAGCTGATCCCCCCTTTGTATTTGCTGGAGCAGGATTTCAGAGTTATGCACGCTTTCATGAGTCCTTTAATATTTCCGGCTCAACAGGAACACAAGATGTACAAAAAGGATTACAAGCTGCAATGACTGAAGTAGAGCGAGTGAAGCGTTTTGGATTTACTGCTGTAGAGTTGGAGCGTGCCAAGAAAAATATTTTGGCTGCGTATGAACGTCAATGGAATAATCGGGATAAAACAGAGTCGGCCGTATATGCGGATGAATATATCAGAAACTTTACACAGCAGGAACCCATTCCTGGGATCGATGCAGAATTTACCTACATAAAAGAAATGCTACCCGGTATTCAACTAGCTGAGGTAAACGCGCTCACCGATTTATATCGAAATGAAAAAAATACGTTTGCCTATATAACCGGTCTAGAGAATGATGAAAAATATAAATTACCTGCCGTAGCCAGTATCAATGCTATTTTAAAGTCCGTTGAAAAGGATGCCTCTATCAAGGCCTATGAGGAAAAAGTAATTGCAAGTAATTTACTGACGTCTGTTCCACAATCTGGAAAAGTTACACGTACCACTCGTAATGCTTTGTTGGGTACAACTGAACTTACTTTATCAAATGGAGTAACCGTTACTTTGAAGTCTACAGATTTTAAAAATGATCAAATTTTATTTTCTACTACACGTTATGGAGGACTTACGGCTTACTCATTAGAAGATAAGTATAGTGCTGAAAATGCAACTGCCGTGGTTGGCAGTATGGGATTTGGGGCGTTTTCTCCTACAGATATGCGTAAAGCCATGGCTGGGAAATCCATTGCGGTTAATCCAGTGATTGGTCCTTACACGGCTGGATTTAGTGGCAGCAGTAGTAAAAAAGATTTAGAAAACTTTTTTCAACTATTCTATTTGTCAGTTACTGAACCAAGACGTGACAGTACATTATATAAATCTTTCTTGCAACGTAGTAAAGCGCAGGTAGCGATGTTGAGCGCTAATCCACAAATTGCATTTATAGATACACTTTACCAAGTACTCTATGAAAATAATCCATTAGCACCCACTGCAGTTCCGCGTGCAGCCAACTATGATAAGATAAATCTGGATCGTGCTATTGCTATTTATAAAGAACAATTAGGAGATGCGGCAGGAATGCACATTACTATGGTGGGGAGTTTTAATGAGGATACTGTGATTGCCTTACTTGAAAAGTATGCGGCAAGTTTACCTGTTATAAAAGCACGTAATTATACCGATAATAAAGTGCGTCCTTTCAAAGGACAAAATGATTTTCAGTTTAAAAAAGGAAAGGACGACAAGAGTTTGGTTTTGGGGGTTTTTCATGGGGAAGTTCCTTACAATTCTACCACAGAACTTCAGTTGGAGGGATTGAGTGAAGTGATGAATATTTCTATTATTGAGGAAATGCGTGAAAAGATCCAAGGAATCTATGGGGGCGGTACACAGGTGCAACTGGCAAAGTTGCCAATCGGTAACTTTCAGTTTATTCTACAATTACCTTGTGGACCCGCAAAGGTGGATACGTTGGTAAAAACATTCCGTAGCCAACTGGAAGGGCTAGCTAAAAATGGAGTGGATACAGGGTATGTTTCTAAAGTGAAAAAAGCCTGGATTGAAAAGTATCGAGTAGACAGCAAAAAAAATGAATATTGGTTAGCGGCCTTGCAAGAAATAAAACTAGGCGAACGAAATGCTGATCAGGTAGTGAATGCTGAAAAATATTTTAATGCATTCAGTGCTGCGGATGTAAAGAAAGCAGCCAACCTTCTGTTAAATGCAAAAGGAAAAATGATTGCAGTGCAAATGCCCGCAGAATTAAAAACAGAAACCAAGTCCGAGACAAAAGGCTTCTAAAACAAAAAGGCTGTCCAAACGGACAGCCTTTTTTAAACCAACCAATCCAACCTTATCTTATTCGTATTCGAGTTCGTTGTTATAAAATTCCCAGGTTACCCGGCAATTTTCCAATTCGCTGTAATCGGACATTTGCTCCTGCAAATGCTGAATAAAAAGATTTACATCTGAGGTCAGTTGCAGTCCATTTATTGAAAATCGAGACGCTTCCATGTATGTTTAACTTTTGTAATGTAAATATTAAACAAAATGACCGATAAACCAAATATTTCATTACACCTTGCTCTAATTATAATTAGTAGCATTTTCAAGAAATTATCAGCTGTTAAGATGTAATCTTGTTTTTTTGCTAATGCATCTAATTCAAATTGACGTCCCACAATATTCAATAGCTTTTCAAGAAGTTCGAAATG
>CAIRNW010000336.1 GCA_903879995.1 uncultured Bacteroidota bacterium | reverse complement strand
TTTTGGGGGAAGAAAAGAATTCTTGAAGTATATCTCAATGTGATTGAAATGGGTAAAGGTGTGTTTGGAGCAGAAGCGGCAGCTCAATATTATTTTGGAAAATCAGCCAAACAATTAACAAGAAGAGAGGCAGCCATGATTGCAGCCAGTTTACCTAATCCAAAACGTTATAAAGTAAAACCTGCATCTCGCTATGTTCAAGGCAGAAGTAATTTTATTCTCCGGCAAATGATGCACTTACAATCGGAACCGACAATACGTAAACTTATTGAGAATCGGTAACGTAAGAACTTTCCAGTATACGATTGACAGCACGTACTGCTAACTGCATTCGTTCCGTATCTTTTCCTTGAATCAAGCTCCAGGGAACTGATTGATTTTCCAGCCAATTGCGATAAATGGTAAATAATTTTTCACGCGTAGCCAGATCAGGATATTCTCTCAATTGATCTTTTACCCAGGGGAGATCCGGTTGACAAAGAAAATAGTGATCTACTTTACGTTTGGCTAGTTGCTCTTCAATGAACGGGTGACACTTATTGAAAACAAACTCACACCACACTTTCATGACACTCATGTCTGTGTCAATAAAATAGGGAATGTCGTAATCTTGTTCTAACAGGGGGGCAGCTCTTTGTTCTAGTTTGTCTGCTAATTGTTCTTCCAATGCTATTTGTCCCTTGGCAATGGTCAAGAGATCTTGAAAACCATAATCAGTTCCATTGGTGAGTAAATACTCGCGCGCATATTCCGGGCACCAAATGGTTTCAAAGTGTTCTGCTAATTGTTGACAGAGGGTACTTTTCCCAGTACTTTCTGGTCCTATGATTACAATTTTTTTAAGCATGGGTCTTTTTCACTTTTTCTTTCCAGCTATACAGTCCTGCAAAAGCGAGGAGCAAAAGTATCAAATAATAAAGCGCCGTAATTCTTAATCCTTTCACAAAATAAAGCGGCATCGAAGTAATGTTGGTAAGAATCCACCAATACCAGCTTTCTACTTTTTTTTGAGTCATCAACCACATTCCTGTAAATGCTGCTGCAGAGGCTAATGCGTCTGCCCAAGGAATGGCGCCTTCAAAGAAATACTCTTTTAATCCTGTCAGCGATCCGTATAGGATGATGTAGATAACAATAAAGAACAAAATTTGTTGTATCCACTCTTGCTTGCCGCTATAGCTAATTTGTATTATCGGTTTTTGTGTAAGGTCTTTTCGTGACCAATTATACCAGCCATATAAACTCATGGCGGTATAATAGAAGTTAACAAGGCCTTCTCCCGGTAACTGATATTTAAAACTTAACCAGGTATAGATAATAGTATTGACCAGACCGGTCGGGTATACCCAGCTACTTTCTTTTTTACTATACCAAACGCTAGTAATTCCTGCAACAACCGCTAACCACTCCAGCCAAGAGGTTTGTAGAATTGATTGAAAAAGGTCAGCTACCAAGTTGCTGTTCATTCTGATTCAGCAATCACTTCTTTTACTTCAGGAATCATGCGCTTCATCATTCCTTCGATTCCTGCTTTTAGTGTGATCATAGAGGAGGGACAACCACTGCAACTTCCCTGCATAGCTAAACTAACGGTACCTGCTTCGTAACTTTTAAATTGAATAGCGCCACCATCCATTTCAACAGCAGGGCGAACATAATTATCCAATAACTCTTTTATGCGCTTCACTACATCATCATCATCGGCTGCTACTTCGTTCGAAACAGTTTGTTTAACGGCTGCCAGTTCTTCTTCATTTACTACGGGTTTTCCTTCCTCTAAATAATCTTTTAAAAACTGACGAACAGAAGGAATGACATCATCCCAATCTGTTTCTGCTGTTTTAGTTAGCGTTACAAAATTGCTGGCAATAAATACGGCTTTGATAAAAGGAAATCCAAATAGTTCAGTTGCCAATGGTGAAGGTCCTGCACTTGCCACATCAGGAAAGTCCACGCTTTTGCCCGGATACAAAAGTTTGTTAGCCACAAACTTCATGGTTTCGGGATTTGGGGTCATTTCCGTATAAATACTCACAATAGGGTTACCAGTCTTAATCATGTCAGTTTAAAATTGTACTGCAAAAATAACAAGTCTGGGGACGCTTTGTTTACGAAGAAGGGAATCTGCTAAGTTTCTGAAATTCAAGCGGTAAACCTTCCTGATTTTTTTAATATCCGTATCAAGATGTAAACGGCCGTCAAGGAAGTAAGACAAATTCCCAGTAATTGATCACGCCATACTTCATCATTGCAAGCTAGTGCCGGGTAACGCCAAACTGGAATAGGGGCGAACAAGAGTAAAAAAATCCCAGCTAGCCAAATGTATTGTGTAGTATGCTCTTTCAGAATCCAACGCTTCCAGTTAAACTCCATACTTGAAAGTGTGGCTCCGAGTCCTTGCAAACGAGGCCACCAACGATTCACATCTGCACAATAAGCATCAAAACCTGCACCAAATTTTCCACGCAGAAAATTTTCTTCCGCTAAAACAATGGCCTGATATATAAATAAGAATACAGGCACCATGATAGCTACATAGAAAAGTGAATTAGCCAGTATACCCACTCCTAATAACATTAGAATATTTCCAACATAAAGCGGATTCCGACAATGACGAAAAATTCCTTCTGTTACAAGCCCATCGGCATAGGGTTTTCCTTCCTTACCTCCTCGAACAATGTACGCTAATCCAATAGTGGCGCCACGAACTGCTTGTCCCAGCACGGTTGTGAGTAATCCTAATATGATGGGCCACCAATAATACGTGGGTCCACAGCTAGCTTCTGTAAATAATGCGGGGGATGGCAGAAACAGGGCACCGTAAAAAAGTATAAAAATGATATTACGGTATTTGAAAAAAAAGTTACCGATTGAAACCATACAAATAGGTTGAGGATTATTTTTTTACAGCTACGAGCCCGGTAAAATTATACCACTTGAAAAACACTTCACAATGTGCAAAGCCCTGATCACGTAATAAACTAATGTTCTCACTTAATTTATACGGCACCAATACATTCTCCAGTGCTTCTCTTTTTTGTGAAATTTCTAATTCGCTATATTGGTTGCGGCGTTTATAATTATAGTAGTAATTGATAAACTCGCGATTGAAATTACTTTCTTCGGCCAGAATTTTTTCTATCAATATCAATACACCACCACTATTGAGTCCACTCACAATATCCTGTATAATTTTCTCTCGGTAAATCGGACGAACAAATTGTAGTGTAAGACAGAGTACTACTACCGATGCATTTTCAATTTCTACTCCTTGCCCTAGATCCTTGCAGCGTAATTCATAAGGGCGATCAAATTTGATCTCATCAAATTTTGCTTTGCACTTATCCAGCATTTCAGGTGAGTCATCGATGCCAATAAATTTGATTGATTTGTCCACGAGTGTATCCATTCCAATCATCGTGGTTCCTGTTGAGCAGCCCAGGTCATATACAAAGGTTCCCTCCCTTGCATGATCAGCCGCAAGTTCTGCTACCATCCGTTGGATTTCTCCATAATAGGGAACGGAGCGGTTGACCATGTCGTCAAATACGCTGGCTACATTGGCCCCGAATTTAAAATCGCTGGCTTTGTTGATCTCTTTGCGGAATACTTGGTCTTTGGACATAATCTAAGTTGTCCGCAAAGTAACGAAATATCTAACCCTATTCAGGCTGCTGTCCCCATTTCTCTGGCGAACGCCAAAGAGCGGAGAGTAATAGTTCGCGCATATAGAAAAACTCCTTGGGAAGTTTGTCGTATACTTTTTCAAATAGTTCCTGATGACCTAGCAATTCACGTTTTCCTTCTTCGCGATCAATGATCATCACTTTATCAAAATCCTCTTTTGAAAAGTTTTCCATTCCTCTCCAATCCATATCCACATAACGGGGTCTCCATCCAACCGGACTTTCAACGGCCTGCGCCTGCCCACGAATTCGTCCTACAATCCATTTTAACACGCGCATATTTTGACCGTAGCCGGGCCATAGGAATTGTCCGTTGTTATCTTTTCTAAACCAGTTGACACTGAATATTCGTGGGGCGTTAGAAAGATCTCTGCCAAATTGTAACCAGTGATTTACATAATCTCCAATATGGTATCCCATAAAGGGCAGCATTGCAAATGGATCACGACGAACTTTTCCAACTTCACCAAAAGCTGCTGCTGTCATTTCACTTCCCATGGTAGTAGCTAGATACACTCCAAAGTTCCAGTTGAAACTTTGATACACCAATGGAACGCCGGTGCTTCTTCTTCCACCAAAAATGAAACCAGCAATTGTTACGCCATCTGGATTTTCCCAATCCTCATCAATGGCCGGATTTTGATGGGCAGGTGCGCAGAAACGAGAGTTGGGGTGTGCTGCAGGCTTTCCAGTACTTGGGTCGTAGGGTTTACCTGTCCAATCTGTTAATCCCTCGGGGACCTCTTTAGTAAGTCCTTCCCACCATACATCTTTGTCGGGGGTAACCGCAACGTTTGTGAAGATGGTATTAGCCTTGATGGTCTCCATGGCGTTGGGGTTGGTATGATAGTTGGTACCCGGGGCCACTCCAAAATAACCTGCCTCTGGATTGATGGCATGTAAGGCTCCTTTTTTGCCTTTGTGTATCCAGGCTATATCATCACCGACGGTACTTACTTTCCAATCGCTGAATTCTTTGGGCGGAATCAGCATGGCAAAATTTGTTTTACCACAAGCACTCGGGAATGCGGCAGCTACATAGGTTTTTTGTTTATCAGGAGACTCCACACCCAAGATCAACATATGTTCGGCTAACCATCCTTCCTCACGTCCCATCACGGAGGCAATTCGTAGGGCAAAACATTTTTTACCCATGAGTGCATTACCACCATATCCACTTCCGTACGAAATAATCAATCTTTCCTCTGGAAAATGCGAGATATATTTTACATCTGGATTGCAAGGCCAGGTACTATCTTTTTGTGGACCACCTAAGGGGGCACCCACCGAATGCAAACATTTCACATATCCTTTCTTTTGTAGATAAGGAAGGATATCGCTGCCCATGCGGGTCATAATTCGCATATTCACTACTGCATATTCGGAGTCGGTAAGCTGTACACCATATCTTGAATAGGGCGAACCAACAGGACCCATACAGAAGGGGATCACATATAAGGTTCTTCCCTTCATACTTCCTCTTAAAAGATCATTCAACTTGGTTTTCATCTCCAACGGATCCATCCAGTTGTTGGTGGGACCTGCATCTTCTTTACGAAGACTGCATATAAAGGTGCGATCCTCTACACGCGCCACATCACTCGGGTCACTGAAGCAGGCAAAGCTGTTGGGTCTTTTTTCAGGGTTAAGACGAATAAAGGTTCCTTTCTTAACCAGTAGTTCACACAGGTTATCGTATTCTTCCTGTGAGCCATCGCACCAATGAATATTTGATGCTTCACAATATTTAGAAATTTGATTGACCCAGGTTTCTAATTCGGCACGGGCCTTGGCAGTTTCTGTTGAGAAAAAGTTAGAGGCTAAGGACATGGATAATGGCTTGTAATCGTTGGACCGGAATGCCCGATCTGCTGCAAAGGTGCCAAGAAAAAATTAAACTAACGAGTGTTTGCTCGACTGAAATTTAACCAGCTGATTATTAGAGCACTAGACATAAAAATCGCACCCATAAGAAAGGAAATCCCAGGGAAATGTATGGTGGTATCGGGTCTGGTAAAAAGGGTGAAAAGGTTGTTCATGATTAGTGGCCCTAACATGGCTGTCAGGCTCATTAAACTGGTTAATGCACCTTGTAATTCGCCCTGCACATTAGAAGGCAAAAGTCCTGCTAGTGTAGATTGTAAGGATGGGCCGGCAATCCCACCCAGGCAATAAGGGATTAAAAAAAAGTACATCATCCATCCTTGTGAGGCAAAGGCAAATAGCGTGAGCCCGGTTGTGTAAAGTGATAACCCGAGGTATATACTTTTTTCATTTCCTATCCGTGGGTTAATAATTCGAATCAATACTGATTGCACTAAAGCTACCAATACACCAACTACTGCTAGCGAAAACCCAACTCTACTTTCGCCCCAACCAAAACGATAGATGGTAAAATAGCTCCACGTGCTTTGAACTGCTTGTGCGCCCATGTAAATAAGAAAGTATACCAGGCCTAAATACGTAGCACGGGGGTAGGTGGTAAATATTTTAAATGCACCAAAAGCGTTGGCGCGTTTCCATTCAAATTTTCTACGATTTTCTGGTGCCAACGACTCAGGGAGTATAAAGTAGCCATATAGCCCATTGAACACACACAGTAATGCAGCTGCATAAAAAGGTGCACGAACCCCCCATCCTGCCAATAATCCCCCCAGGGCAGGACCAACAATAAAGCCTAGCCCAAATGCAGCGCCAATCATGCCATAGTTTTTTGCCCGATTTGATTCATTGCTTACATCTGCAATGTACGCGCCACCTGTACTCACACTTGAACCTGCAATTCCTGCAATTATCCTACCCACCAACAGCCAGGAAAAAGTAGGAGCCCAGGCTAGGAGTAAATAATCAATGGCAAAACCGAAAAGTGAGAGCAATAGTACAGGCCTTCTTCCAAAGCGATCACTCAGATTACCCATGACCGGTGCAAAGAAAAATTGGGTAAATGCGTAGGAAAATAGTAGCAAGGCGCCATAGGAACTGGCTTCGTTAATGGGCACCCCTTTCAGGCTGGATACCAGTGCGGGCATAACAGGAATAATCAGCCCCCACCCCATCACGTCCAAAAACAGGGTTACAAAAATGAATCCAACTGCTGCCTTTCTTTTTTGTTGCATCTACAAATTTAACAGGTTAAAGAAACGAGATGGTTTTTATATTTGCAATACTAACCTTCAATTTATATCCATGCGTTTACGTTCCTTTTTCTTCATCGCCATTGCACCCCTCTTTTTGATTTCTTGTGTAAGCAGTAAAAAATTTAAAAATGCACAAACAGAGTATGCAAAGCTGCAAGACCGGTATAAAACACTGGAATCAGAAAACAATGTTTGTGGCGAAGAAAAAGGAATTCTTACTCGTCAGAAAGAAACCTTAGAGCGCGAGAAGGCCTTATTAACTGCGCGTATCAAAGAATTACAAGAGCAAATTGATTATTGGAAAGCTAACAATAACCAAACGCTCAAGCAGCTTGAAAATCTTTCTGTGATTTCTACGCAGCAAGCAGAGAGTATTAAAAAGTCAATGGACAATCTGGGAATCAAGGATCTCTATATTCAAAATATCCAGCAACAGATGTCTTACAAGGATTCATTGAATATGGCTTTAGTGATGAACTTAAAAGGTGCCATTGGGAATTTAGCGGATGAGGATATCAATATCAAGGTAGATAAAGGAGTGGTGTATGTTGATATTTCTGATAAGTTATTGTTCAAGACCGGCAGCTATCAAGTAACTGATCGTGCGAATGAAGTGTTGGGTAAAGTGGCATTGGTACTCAAGAATCAACCCGACCTGGAGTTTATGGTGGAAGGGCATACGGATGGAGTAGCCTTTAATGGTAGTGGTGTAATCAGTGATAACTGGGATTTAAGTGTGCTGCGTGCTACAACGGTAGTGCGTCTACTGCAAACAAAATATGGATTAGATCCAGCTAAAATGGTAGCCGCAGGACGTAGTGAATACAAACCGGTTGCAGATAATGGAACTAAAGAAGGTCGTGCGGCTAATCGTCGTACGCGCATTGTGATTTTACCACAACTAGATCAATTCTTCAAGTTATTAGAGAAGCCTAAAGGATAAGTAACAAATAGTAGCGTTATTACATTCCGTACTTAGTCAGGAATTTGATACGCATTATTTTCAGTTGTTCCCAGGTAAAGTCAAATTCTGATAATTCTTCCTGTGCTACTTGTAACGAAGAGGTTTCACAGCTTTTGAAATAAGCAATGATTTCCTCTTGTTCTTCTTCATCGATCATTTCATCGATGGCGTAATCAAGATTTAATCGTGTTCCGCTGGCAGCAATGGTTTCCATTTCTTCCAGCATTTGGTCCATGCGCCATCCTTTATTCTTGGCTATTGTTTCGAGAGGAACTTTTTTATCCGTGTTTTGAATAATATAAACCTTGTCTCCGCTTTTGTTGACCACACTCTTCATTACAAAATCATCGGGGCGCTCTATATTATTTTCTTCAACATATGTGGCAATTAATTCTACAAATGGTTTACCATATTTAATGGCTTTACCCTTACTTACACCCTGGCACTTTTCTAAACCTTCCAATGTAATTGGATAGGTAGTGGCCATATCTCGGAGTGAAGTTTCCAGGAATATTACAAATGGAGGTAGGGATCTTTTTTTAGCTTCTTGTTGACGCAAATCCAATAATTGTTTGAAGAGCGCCTGATCAACCGTTAGCTCTTCGATTTCTTCTGCCACTTCCCAATCATCCTCCCCATCTGCATTTTCATATTGTTTGTTTAGTACAATGGTGAAGGACTTTGGTTTTTTCAAAAAGGCTTCTCCTTTTTTTGTGAATTTCAATACACCGTATTCTTCAATATCTTTTGACAAAAGCCCTTCTAAAATCATTTGTCGAATTAGCGATTGCCAGAAAAATGCCTCTTGATTATTTCCGCTCGCAAAAACTTCAAGCCCTTCATGTCTAAAAAGCGTGATTTGTGGTGTTAGTTTTCCGGAGATGATTTGTACTACATAGTCTGTAGCAAACCGTTCGTCCAACTGACGAATTGCTTTTAATACCAGCGCAGCTTCAGCCTTGGCTTCAATTTTTTCCTTGGGATGTTTACAGTTATCACATTGACCACAGTTCTCTTGTGTAAATTCTTCACCAAAATAACTCATCAATACTTTTCTGCGACACACTCCTGTTTCTGCAAAAGCTACTGTTTCGTGAATCAACTGCGCTCCCACTTCGCGTTCACTCAAGGGCTTATCACGCATCAGATGCTCTAGTTTTGAAACATCTTTATGAGAGTAGTATAAAACACAACGACCTTCTAATCCATCACGTCCGGCTCTTCCGGTTTCCTGATAGTAATTCTCAATACTTTTTGGAATATTATAATGAATCACAAATCGAATATCTGGTTTGTCAATTCCCATTCCAAACGCGATGGTGGCACAGATCACTTGCATTTCTTCACCCAAAAATTGATCTTGTCTTTCTGCACGTACTTTACCATCCAGTCCGGCATGATAGGCAACGGCTTTGATACCATTGGCCATCAGCACATCTGCTAGTTCTTCCGTAGTTTTTCTATTGAGCGTATAGATGATACCGCTCTTTCCCTTCATGCTTTTGATGAATCGAACAATGCTCTCATCGGTTTGCGCTTTTTTTACTTTGGGTAATACCTCATAGTAAAGATTGGGACGATTGAAGGAGGAAATAAAAACATTCGGATCTCTTAGGTCCAAGTTTTTAATGATATCGCTTTGGACTTTTGGAGTAGCTGTTGCTGTTAATGCCATTACCGGTGCCGCTGCATTAATCTGTGTCATCATTTCTCTTAACCGTCGATACTCCGGTCTGAAATCATGGCCCCATTCTGAAATACAGTGAGCTTCATCCACTGCAAAAAAAGAAACCGGCAGGGCCGCAAAAAAATCAAGATTCTCTTGTTTGGCCAATGTTTCCGGAGCTACATAAAGCATTTTAGTAGTGCCGCTGAGCAAATCATCTTGTACGGCACGTATTTCTTTTTTGGAGAGAGTAGAATTTAAAAAGTGTGCAACCTGGTCATGACTACTAAATCCGCGAATCAGATCCACTTGATTTTTCATGAGTGCAATCAGCGGCGAAACAAAAATGGCAACCCCCTCACTGATCAGGGCGGGTAATTGGTAGCATAAACTCTTGCCCCCACCGGTGGGCATAATTACAAACGTGTCATGTCCGGCTAATAAACTTTCAATGGCTTTTTCCTGTGTGCCTTTGAATTTCTTGAAACCAAAATATTGATGTAGCGCCTCGTGGAGGTCTTTTTTAGGAGCAGTATTAGAAGCTTTTTTCTTGCCCGGTGATTTTTTAGCAGGGGTCTTTTTGGTTAGCGTGCTCATGAATTCTTAAGGTACTCCTTTTATTTGGAAGGTCACCAAAGGGACCTTGATTTATAAATATTTGATTATGAACTAGTTGTTTGATTTTTTTATAAAAAGGAACAGCAACAAGTTGGGTAACGAATATACTTAGTATAACGCTCCTGTGGAAGAGATGTTTAGTTAAAATTCCACATTTGTAAACAGGACTGATTTCTACTTAAATGGGGCTAATTTTGACTCCCGTTTACGGGAAATAAAAGAAGAACTTGAAGAAGTCCGATCCCCGGCCTATGAAGGAGTTGATTCAGCAAACCGCCCTACGAACCCTCGACTTAGAGGCTCAATCCATTCTGGGGCTACGTTCCTCTATCAATGATCAATTTGTAAAAGCAGTTGAAGCTCTCTCGACTACCAAGGGTCGTGTAGTGATCAGTGGGATTGGGAAAAGCGCAGTGATTGCTCAAAAAATTGTTGCCACGTTTAATTCTACCGGCACCCCTTCTTTATTCATGCATGCAGCAGACGCTATTCATGGGGATTTAGGAATGGTTCAGCAGGATGATGTG
Source organism: uncultured Bacteroidota bacterium (assembly GCA_903879995.1). Classification (GTDB taxonomy): domain Bacteria; phylum Bacteroidota; class Bacteroidia; order Chitinophagales; family Chitinophagaceae; genus JJ008. The sequence goes on along the minus strand of CAIRNW010000336.1, from coordinate 1,763 downwards.
GTTATTATAATCAGTAAAAGCGGTGAGAGTCCTGAGATTCGTGCTTTGGTTCAATTGGTGCGCAATTTCGGTAATACCATCATTGCTATGGTTGGCAATATTCATTCTTCATTAGCACAACAAGCCTCTTTGATTTTGGATACAACGGTACAACAAGAAGCGTGTCCAAATAATCTGGCTCCCACCAGCAGCACCACAGCTCAATTAGCCATGGGGGATGCATTGGCTATTTGTTTAATGGAGTTGAAAGGATTTCGTTCAGAGGATTTTGCAAAGTTTCATCCGGGAGGTGCGTTGGGTAAAAAATTGTATCTGCGTGTACAAGACTTAGGCGTGCAAAATGAAAAGCCCGCAGTAAAAATCAACCAAAACTTACGAGAAGTAATTGTAACCATGACTGCGGGACGCTTGGGGGTTACGGCAGTAGTGAATGAAGCGGATCAATTAGTGGGGATCATTACGGATGGGGATTTACGCCGCTTGTTAGATCAGGGTAAATCAATCGATGGATTAACCGCAGCGGATGTGATGACTAAAGATCCGGTCACTATTTCTCCGGATGAGTTAGCTGTTTCCGCACTGGATCTACTTCGGAAAAAGAAGATCACACAAATTGCAATAGCAGAAAACCAGCAATATCTCGGTATCATTCATATTCATGATTTGCTACGCGAGGGTTTGTTATAAAATATCCTATGAAGAATAATCAGTATGTGGCCATCATGGCCGGTGGAATTGGAAGCCGGTTTTGGCCCATGAGCAGAACCCGTTATCCCAAACAGTTTCTGGATATTTTGGGTATGGGACGAACCTTGATCCAACAGAGTTATGATCGCTATAGTAAAGTAGTACCTCCCGCAAATGTTTATGTGGTTACCTCACATGAGTATGTGGATATTGTAAAGGCGCAGCTTCCTGAACTACCTGCTTCGAATATCCTCGCAGAGCCTTCCCGAAAAAATACAGCGGCTTGTATTGCTTACATTGCTTTTCATTTACAAGCCAAGGATCCTGATGCTGTGATGATAGCCGCTCCTGCGGATCATTTAGTAACAGAAACTGAGCAGTTTATTGAAACAGCTTCCAAGGCACTTGATTTTGTGGAGAGCGTCAATTCATTAGTGACCATTGGCATCAAGCCAACCCATCCCAATACAGGATATGGTTATATCCAACACGAAATGATGCAAGCCGCTCCTGATGTTTTTAAGGTTAAAACTTTTACAGAAAAACCCAGCGAGGAAATTGCAAAGGCTTTTATTGCCAGTGGAGATTTTTTATGGAATGCTGGTATTTTTACCTGGAAAGTAAGTACTGTCCTTACAGCTTTTGAATCCCATTTGTCTGAAGTATATGAGGTTTTTGCTGCGGAGAAAGAGCATTTTAACACGGCTACGGAGCGAGAAGCTATTGAGCGTATTTATCCGCAGTGTACCAATGTGTCTGTAGATTTTGGAGTAATGGAAAAAGCCTCTAATGTATTTGTGATTCCTGCCAGTTTTGGGTGGAGCGATTTAGGAACCTGGAATAGCGCGTGGGATAATATGGAGAAAGATTATTTTGGAAATGCAGTGGTCGGGAAAAATGTGATGGTAGTCGATGCCAATAATTGCATGGTCCATGCCCCTGATAAAAAATTAGTATTGCTACAAGGATTACGTGACTATATCATTGTTGATACGGAGGATGCTTTATTGATTTGTAAGAAAGACAAAGAACAGCAGATCAAAGAATATGTAGCTGAAGTAAAACGAAATATGGGC
>CAIRNW010000335.1 GCA_903879995.1 uncultured Bacteroidota bacterium | reverse complement strand
CGGCAATTTCAATATTTACCGGTGGCTCGGTGGGCGGACCATTTGTTTCCTTATCTACTTCCACATCCACTCCGGGGATACCTTGTACTGCATCACGAATAGCGGTTAAAAATGGTGCAGAGGATTTTCCATGTCTTTTTTCAAATTCAACAAAGGACACTTGAATACGACCTAAGTGTGGTTGAACACTTCTATTATTATCACGCGGATTATTGGCACTAACGGCTACGTTACTAATTACACTTTCTACAATACTGCCCTCCTTGCCGGGTTGTTGATCTCCTAGTGCTTTCATCACTTGATTCTCCAATACTCGCGTAACGCTATCCGTATACTCTACTGCAGTACCGACCGGTAATTTGGCATAGACGTAAACAAAATTTGGATCACCGCTGGGGAAGAAAGTCATTTTATTTCCGCGTTGCATCAATAAAACAATCGAGATTATAAAGAGACCAAAAAGAGATGCAAATGTTTTTACCGGACGTTTTCCTACCAGAATCCAACGTAACAACTTCTCATAACGGTTCATGAGTGCTGGAAGGGTGCTGTGTTGAAACTTCCAGATTAAATCCTGCAGGAAATAAGCATGGAGTACCATGAGGATAGCCAAGAACAATAACAGATTTGCTGTTCCTGTAAACCCAATTGCATGTAAGAGTATGCCTGCAATCACAAACACCCAGAACCACTTCTGACGAAACACCATTGATTTCGGTTTGGAATCGTCTTTGATCTCTGGCTTCATGAAACTCACAGCAAATACCGGGTTAAAAATAAACGCCACGACCAACGACGCTGCCAACGTGAGAATCAACATCGTGGGCAGGTAGATCATAAACTTTCCAATAATCCCTTTCCAAAACAATAAGGGGAAGAATGGAGCCAAGGTAGTTGCGGTACCAGCTAGTACCGGAATAAATACCTCTCCTGCTGCTTCTTTGGCACTCTTGATAATGGGCACTTTACCATTATTAAAGATGCGGTGCGTATTCTCAATCACCACAATTGCATCGTCCACTATAATACCAAGTCCAAATAGCAAGGCAAATAATACAATGAAGTTGAGCGTTACGCTTCCTCCTACAATTGCATCAGCAACCGGGAGGAACATAAAAGCCACAAATACACTCAGCGGTACACTCAAGGCCACAAAGAAGGCATTGGTAACACCCATGAAGAACATCAGGATTACCAATACTAATATGAAGCCGATGATAATGGTATTGATCAACTCATTGAAAGAAGTTTTTGTTCCCTTACTCTGATCACCGGTAAAATCCACTTTTAAATCCTGTGGCAATTCTTGCTTTTCGCGCATTTCAGCAAGTATCGTTTTGACGCCATCAGCCGTGGTAATCAAATTTTCTCCGGCACGTTTTACGATATTCAGTGTTACTACATTCTTTCCATTTAAGCGGGCAAAGCTTTCATATTGCTTTACCGTATCACGGATATCAGCAACATCACGCAAATAAACAGAAGCACCGCGCGCAGAGCTACGAACAACAATGTTTTCCATATCAGCTGCCTCGCGGAACTGCCCCTTTACACGCAATGTTCTTTTCATATTACCTACATCCACCTGTCCACCTGTGATATCCATGTTCTCGCGAACAATGGCATTTTCAATATCCATGAAACTCACCTTAGCGGCTGTCATGCGATAGGGATCTACGTTTACCTGAATCTCACGCTCAGGTGCTCCTACAATCTCTGCACGCGTAATAGAAGGCAATTCCTCCACTTTATCCTGAATCTTGTCTGCGTATTCCTTGAGTTTGATCGGATCAAAATCACCGCTGATGTTCACAAATAAAATCGGCATCTCACTGAAAGAGAATTCCTGCACGTCAGGCTGGCTGGTTAAATCAGTGGGTAAATCCTTGGTAGATTTATCTACGGCGTCTTTAACCTTGCGCTTCGCTACCTCGCTTTTTACATCAGTATCAAACTCTATTACAATCAGCGAATAATCTGTTTGAGAAGTACTGGTAATCTTATTGACCTTGGCACCACTGATACCTTTCAACTGCTTTTCAATAGGACGTGTCACCAGGTTTTCAATATCCTTTGGTGAATTACCCACGTATACCGTGGTTACTGAAATGGTAGGAAATACCACATCTGGAAACTGCTCCTTAGGCAAAGTGGTAAACTTGATATACCCAAACAGGGAGATCAAGATGGCAATAATATAGATGGCCGTACGATTATCAATAGACCAACTGGTAGGACCAAACTCTTTTATCTTATTGACCATCTTCTCTTGGAAACTTGACATAATTATTTTTTTGAGTGGTAGCGATTATTGAACAGCTTTCACGGTTTGCCCGTCATACACATTTTGAAATCCACGGGTGATCAGTACTTCTCCTTGCGCCAATCCGGATTTGATTTCAATTTGTCCTCCGTATGCCTCGCCAGTAGTCACCATTTTTTTACGAGCAACTAAATTGTTTTTTGCTTGCTCTACCACGTACACGTATCTACTTTTCTCATCGCGCTGTACTGTATTAAGAGGCACTACGATAGTGCTATCAGTTTTATAATCCAGGATACGCACATTAGCTGTTTGATTGGGCTTATACGCTGCATTAGCAGGAATCACAGCTTCCGCGTTAAAAGAACGTGTAACTGCATTAATAGATTCACCCACTACATCAAGCTTTGCCGTAAAGTTTTCTTTTCCACTCTCCAGCACTTTTACATCGATACTGGTTCCCTTCTTAACCCGTCCGATGTAATTCTCAGGAATATTAGTTACTACTTTCAAACGACTATTGTTGACAATACGGATTCCCATACCAGGAGTAGCAGCTGCTTGTGGCGTATAGAGTTCGCCCACTTTTACATTTAGCTCATCGATAACACCGGAAATCTCAGCTTTAACACTAGCCATATTCACTTGCTCCTGCGCCATACCTACCTGAGCTTGTGCAGCTCGTAGTTGAGCAGCCAATGCGTCCACATCTGCTTTTGCATTGACCACGCTAATTTCTGCTCCAATATTTTGTTTCCAGAGATTTTCATAACGCTGCAAAATAGTTTGCGCCTGCTCGAGTCTTGCTTTCAACATACCAGTTTGTTGTTGCGCAGCCGTTAACTGTTGTCTGGCTACCGCATCATCGAGTTTCAATAAGGTTTGTCCTTTGCTTACCCGCTGTCCAAGTTTTATATACACAGCCTTGATCACACCACCCATACCGGAAGGAGCTACATAAGCCATATCCTCAGCCTCCACACGACCTTGCAAGTCGATATAATGAGCAAAACCGCCT
>CAIRNW010000334.1 GCA_903879995.1 uncultured Bacteroidota bacterium | reverse complement strand
CGCTCTGCTGTGTAAAGAACACCTTTACCCAAGAGAAGCACCGCTTTTATTGGGAAACTATATTGACGTCGTGTCCAATGTATAAAGTTACGAACCGCACTGGGGTGTCTTTTAATCCCATAAGCAAATTGATCTTCCAGTTGATCAATAAAATATAGTTGAGCTCTATAGGAGCCTCCTGCAACAGTTGTCCGAAAATCTCTGTATTGTTCAAGTACGGGTACCCCACTAGTAGTCCGCTCTAAGGCAGGGTGAGAAATTATCAAATAATCTCCTTGAAGAGAGGGCTGACTATAATCGATAAAATTTCGAGTTGCCAGCGTCGTAACCATTGAAGCACTAGCAGCCGCCACTAAAACTAACTTTCTTGCTTGAGAGCCAGGCTGTAGATATACGGCTACCTTGCCTTGCGTAGTCAAGATTGTTTGATAACGTTGTCCATTTGTCAAATCGAGTAATAGCGGCGGAGCTCCACTTAGTTGCACACCTTCAATTTCAAGGTACTGTCCAGTTGATGAGGCAGGAAGAGAAAACTGAAATTGCTGCTGTCCGCCAAAATGAAACCTTCGTGCATATTGCAGGGTGGCTAATGCAATTACAATTCGATCGGATGAAACTGCTTGCTGTGGACTGACTGTAATTTGTAATTCTCCGTTGGAAAGTTGTGAAACAGGCACATCCATTTCCCAACGTGCCGTTGAAAACTGCTGTACTGACTGATTTCTTAACTCAAGGTTATTGGCCTTGACAACAACCACTCGATTATTGGGCGCATTCCCCGCAATATTCAATTTTATTTTGGGTGTTGGAATATTACCAGACAAAGCAGGCTGCAAGTTTCTATAATCGAGAGACCGAACTTGACTATTATATAAATCGCTACTAGTCCAACCCTCCCCTGGGTCAAATGCAGAAGAATATATGTAGCTACCAGCAACCACTGCTAATCCTTCATTTATTCTTTCTTTAAAAAAAATATCCTGCGTGTGAATAAAATAGGGAACTGGAATTGAGCCAGGGGGAATGACATTAGCAACAGGTAACAAGCGCGGATGTGCAACCGAAGGATCTGCTGTTAAAAAATAAGTAGCGGAGTCTGTAAATAAACTCCATCGTCCATTCAATTGGTGGTCGGGGGAGTTATAAAGCACTTGATCGGCTACTCCATCGTTGGACTCTCCCCAAAATTCAAGATAGCCATCGGTTGAGAGCAGTCCAGTTTGTGTTGAAGTGTAAAGCGGAATTTCAATCCCATTTCGCCATAATGAAAATTGCGCTACCGGTACCTGGGAAAGCCCAAGACGAGCAAGGGTGGGTTGATCAATCCGATACAAACCGTCCTGACTAATTTTAAACTTAAAGTAAGTAAGACCATATTTGATCCACTCGTTCTGGTAAGACTGCGCCTTTACTTGACCCAGATTGGCCAGTAAATAAAAGGTAATAGCGCAAATAAACTGTAGCAGAATACGAGGCATGGTTAGTCGTAAAGTTACTACCAGATGGGCTTATTGTAAAAGGGGTATATTACATTTGCGAAAATGTAGTTTCAATGAATTTGCTGGATGAACTGAGTTGGAGAGGTATGATTCAGGATATCATGCCGGGCACCCGGGAACAATTAGAAAAAGAGTTGACCACCGGGTACATAGGCTTTGATCCTACTGCTGATAGTCTTCACATTGGAAGTCTAGTACCAATCCTTTTACTGGTTCATTTCCAGAAAGCGGGACACAAACCTATTGCACTCGTAGGCGGTGCCACTGGAATGGTTGGAGACCCCAGTGGAAAAAGTGAAGAAAGAAACTTGTTGAATGAGGAAACGCTGCAACGAAATATCGCGGGAGTTAAGGCACAATTGGAGCGCTACCTAAATTTTTCGCCACAATTGCCCAATGCAGCTGAACTGGTGAACAATTATGATTGGTTTAAATCCATCTCTTTTATTGACTTTCTGAGAGATACTGGCAAACACATTACGGTAAACTACATGATGGCAAAGGACAGTGTAAAAAAGAGAATTGAGGGGGAGACTGGAATCAGCTACACTGAGTTTGCCTATCAGCTGATGCAAGCCTACGATTTCTATTGGTTATACCAACACAAAAATTGCAAACTCCAAATGGGAGGCAGTGACCAATGGGGCAATATGACTACTGGCACAGAGCTTATCCGTAGGAAATGTGGAGGTGAGGCCTTTGTATTTACCAACCCACTGGTTACAAAATCAGATGGCGGTAAATTCGGGAAAACCGAAGCTGGAAATATTTGGCTTGACCCCATTAAAACATCCCCTTACCAATTTTATCAGTTTTGGCTAAATGCAAGTGATGCAGATGCAACACGTTGGATCAAACTATTTACTTTTTTGACACGTGATGAAATTGAAAAAATCACCGATCTGCACTTACAAAATCCTGCAACCAGAACGCTACAACGAAGATTAGCTGCCGAGATTACTCAATTTGTTCATGGAAAAGAAGAACTGGAAAAAGCAATTGAAACCACCGAAAAGCTTTTTTCAAATCAACAAGCCCCTATAGAGTCTTTATCAGCAACTGATTTGGAGGAAATACAAGGCGTTGTCAAAGTAGAAATTGATCGCTCCCTCTTGGAGGAGGGAGTAGATATTGTGAGCCTGCTTGCCAATACAGGTATATTTCCAAGCAAGGGCGAGGCACGTAAAACCGTGCAAGGTGGAGGCGTTAGTATTAATCGTAAAAAAGTTGAATCGATTGAGCTAAAGGTTACCGCCGCATTTCTCTTACACGATCGATACATCCTTATCCAAAAAGGAAAAAAGAATTATTTTCTAATCACGGTAAAGGCGGTTTAAATTTTCAAAATCCATTTGGGGCAAAAGCCTAACTGCCCTATTTTTGCACTCCCGTTTACGGATTGGATTGACCCATGGTGTAACGGTAGCACTACAGATTTTGGTTCTGTCTGTTAAGGTTCGAATCCTTATGGGTCAACTGCAAACCCTGGCAATTTTGCCAGGGTTTTTTATTCGAGATGCGTGCAAAGCTTGCTTTGCTAAGCGTCGAGAAGAAAAAACAAAGCCCGCAAAGCGGGCAAGGGTTTGCTTTTGAAACCCTCCCCGGATCACTGAGCTCCGAAGGAGCGAAGTAATGCTTATGGGTCAACTGCAAACCCTGGCAATTTTGCCAGGGTTTTTTATTCGAGATGCGTGCAAAGCGGATCAGTACCCTAATTCACGGATACACTGCCCTAAACTTTCCTTCCAATCTTTGATTGTTACGCCATAAGTGGACACAATTTTAGAGGTGTCCAATACTGACCAAGCCGGTCTTTTAGCTGGAGTTGGATACTCCGCCGTTGAAATCCCTTTGATGGGTGTCGAGGAACCGACTAGTTTTCCTATCTCCTGAGCAAATTGATACCAGCTAATAATTCCTGAATTTGAATAATTGTATATACCTGGAATCCAATTATTTGAAGAAATTATCTGAAGTATTGCATTAGCCAGGTCAGCCGCAAAAGTTGGTGACCCTAATTGATCTTGCACCACACTAATTTGAGGTTTATCCTGTAATAAGCGAATGATAGTTTTTACAAAGTTCTTTCCAAATGAGGAGTAGACCCATGAAGTACGAATGATGAGTGTCTGGGGGTTGGCCAAAAGTGCTTGCCGCTCCCCCTCCAGCTTGGTTTGACCGTATACACTTTGAGGAGCTGTTAAATCTTGTTCCTTGTAGGGACTGGTTGCAGTGCCATCAAAAACATAGTCAGTTGAAATATGAATAAACCTGCATTGATTGGCTGCGCATACGGCTGCAAGCACCCCAACGGCCTCGGCATTTACCTGACGAGCTAACAAGGGTTCTTGCTCAGCTTTATCAACGGCAGTATAAGCTGCACAGTTGATAAGCACGGAGGGCTTACTCGCTTTGAAAAAATTACGAACTAATTCAAAATGATGAATCGGTAAATCCTCCCTGGATAGAAAAAGGAATCTAAATGATGGCCATTTTTTCTCAAGCTGCTGCAATTCCTTTCCCAGCTGTCCATTGGCACCAGTGACCAAAACAAGTGGCCTGCTATCATTTGCTTCCATTACGATCCAGAAAAATAAAAAGGTGAATCAAAATCTTTCAATACCGGTAGCACTTGATCCTTATCTGAAACAATTGCTTTACCAGCCTGAATTTTCCAGTCAATCTTTAAATCGGGATCTGAAAATAAAATACCCTGTTCACTGGGCTTATGATATAATGAATCACACTTGTACAAGACCTCCGCCTGCTCGCTAAGCACCGAGAAGCCGTGCGCAAATCCACGTGGCACCAACAATTGCTTCTTGTTCTCGCTACTTAATTCAATTGAAAATACTTGTCCATAAGATGGCGAACCTTTTCGAATGTCTACCACTACATCTAAAATACTACCTCGTAATACACGAATTAATTTAGTTTGAGCATTTGGCGGTGTCTGAAAATGTAACCCTCGAATAACACCGTAACAAGAAGAGGATTGATTGTCTTGCACCCAGCGAAAATTAAGTCCTTGTGCTTGAAATGTATTTTCATTGTAAGATTCAAAAAAATACCCCCTGCTATCTCCATGTACCTGTGGTTCAAAGATGAGCAACCCTGGAATTTGAGTGGTTGTAAAAGGCATATTAAATAGTCCAGTATTTTCTGTTATGAATAACCCCTTTGAATGCGCCTGTCAAATCTATGACCAATGCAGTTTCAAAAGTGCTGTTGCAAAAATAGCTTTCTCCCAGTTCTTTATAGGCAGTATGATTAACTGCTACAATGATGACTTGATAGCGCCCCTTTATCTGACTGGTCAGAGTCAAACCAGCCACCCGTTCCAGTTGTTGAGTGTCGACTAATGGGTCAATCAATTCCACCTCAACGTTATTTTGCTTTAATAACTTAGCCAGCTCAACTGGTTTTGAGTTACGTACATCCTTTACATTAGGCTTAAAACTAGCCCCCATAATCAAAACCCGTTTATTATTTTTTTCGTCCTTTACTGTTTCCAAATGCCGGAGTACATGGGTCATCACGCGATTCACCATCCCCTCGTTGACTCGTCTAGCTTCCTCGACAATAGGTGCTTTTATACCCATCGGCTTAATTTGATCAAGCAGGTAATAGGGATCTACGCTGATACAATGTCCCCCAGCTAGTCCTGGTCGAAAAGGTAAAAAGTTCCACTTTGTGGAAGCGGCCTCCCAAACAGCGCCCGGGTTGATGCCTAATTTTTCGTATACTCCCGACAGTTCATTCAGTAAGGCAATGTTTACATCCCGTTGAATATTCTCAGTCAACTTGGCGGCTTCCGCAACACGAATTGACTCACAAGCATGAACACCCGCTGCTGTAACGTGCTGGTATAACTGAGTCATGAATTCTAAGGCAGAAGAGTCAGAGGCAGCCACCAACTTGATTACCGCTCCGATATGATGCACTGCATCACCAGGATTTATTCGCTCGGGAGAATATCCTATTGAAAAATCTTTACCCAGCTTGAGCCCTGAAACTGTTTCCAAAATGGGCACACAGTATGCTTCCGTGCAACCTGGATAGACAGTTGATTCAACAATTACACAATCCCCCAATTTTAAAAATTGTCCTACTTGCTCTACCGCTTTTTTCAAAAAATGTAAGTCAGGTAAATTAGCTGAGTCAACTGGCGTAGGAACTGCAATAATATAAACAGAAGGATTAGCCAATTGCGATGGGTCATTGGTAAAAATGGGTAGTAGGTTGGCGGGTAAGTGCAATTCAATTTCTTGATTTGAATCATACCCCTGCTGTAATTGCTGTACACGGACTGGATCATTATCAAATCCAATCACATTAAATTGTTCTGCTAATCGCAGCGCAAGTGGTAAACCTGTATAACCCAACCCAATTACAGCAATAGAATCGAGCTTTTCTAGAAATCGGTGGATAGATTTGTTCCGCATAACTGCTGGTTACCCAATAAATTCGAGTACTGCGCTAGAGATAGCAGCCAGTTGCTCTGGATCAAGTTCTGTATGAATGGGTAGAGAAACTACCCGCTCAGTTAGCCAATCTGTTACAGGCAAGTCCGGTAATGTGTTTCCAGATAAGCCAAACATTTTTTGCCGGTGACCAGGGACAGGGTAATAAATCATGGAAGGGATTTTTCTCTCATTGAGATAGCTCACTAGTTGGTCTCGGCTTTTCCCCTCGAGCAATAAGGTATATTGATGAAAAACATGATTAGCATAAGGAGCTCTATATGGAGTTATTAAAGCACTACAAGCAGCAAAAGCTTGATCATAAAAATCAGCTGCTGTCCGACGAGCAAGATTATACGCATCAAGGTGTTTTAGCTTGACTGAGAGAATAGCCGCTTGCATGGCATCCAGACGGCTATTACAACCCACCACATCATGGTAATAGCGTTTGCTTTGACCATGATTAGCAATCATTGTGATTCGATTGGCTAACGCGTCATCGTTCGTAAAAATGGCCCCTCCATCTCCAAATGCTCCCAAATTTTTTGATGGGTAAAATGAAGTACATCCAATATGCCCCATTGTACCGGTCATTTGCTCCTTACCAGTACTAAACCGGTAGCGCCCACCAATAGCTTGCGCATTATCCTCGATAACATAGAGGTTAAATTCCTGAGCGATTTGAAGTATTTCTTCCATCGGCGCTGACTGTCCATATAAATGAACAGGCACAATTGCTTTTGTGCGCGGGGTAATTGCCTGACGCAGGGAAGCAGGGTCCATACAAAAAGTACGCCGGTCCACTTCAACAAAAACTGGTTTTAATCTTAACAAACCAATTACCTCCGTGGTTGCGATATAGGTAAAGGAAGGTGTAATCACTTCGTCGCCTGGCTGTAAGTCCAAAGCCATCATCGCAATTTGCAAAGCATCAGTACCATTGGCACAAGGAATAACATGTTTAACGCCCAAATAGCTAGCTAATGATTGAGAAAAGGCAGTAACAGCAGGACCATTGATAAAGGCACTGCTTTCCATGACTTTTAAAACAGCATCATCAACCTCCTGTTTTATTTTGAGATACTGCGTTTTGGTATCCACCATTTGTATGGGTCGCATAGACTGATCGATCTGTGAGTGGCAAAAGTAACGAAATGGATACAGTTCCATTGATTGGAACTAACTTTGCAAAACTTCAATCCATCACTTTGTACCTGGTCTTCTATCATATTTTTTTATTTCTTTTTAGAGTAAGTCTTTGGGCGGCTGCACCCTTTCATGCCAAGGCAAGATCCTGGGTGGTAGGACGAATTGGAATTTTCAAAAAAATGCAAGCCCAGATTAAACCATCGGACCGCGTAATCTGGATGCATGTTGCATCACTTGGAGAATTTGAGCAAGGAAGACCTTTATTGGAGCGACTCAGAAAAGAATATCCAAGCCATAAATTACTACTCACTTTCTTTTCCCCTTCAGGGTATGAAGTACGTAAGGACTTCCCTGGGGCGGACTGGGTGTTTTATTTGCCGCTGGATGGACCGAGAAATGCAAAACTTTTTTTGGATATTGTTCATCCTGAGTTAGTACTTTTTGTTAAGTATGAGTTTTGGTTTTTCTATCTGAAAAAGATCAGCTATCGTAAAATTCCGCTACTGCTTGTTTCAGCAATATTCAGAAAGGAAATGTCTTTTTTTCGTTGGTATGGAGGCATCTCTCGAAAAATGGCTGCACGATTTGATCATTTGTTTGTACAGGATGAGCAATCCATGGAATTACTCCAGGGTATCGGACTCGGTTCTATCAGTTCCATTTCAGGAGATACCCGGTTTGATCGTGTTATTGAAATAGCAGCATCAAATGCTCCCGTTGACGGTATTGAGCAGTTCAAAGGGAATAAACCTTTGTTAGTGGCAGGCAGTACATGGCCAGGAGATGAAAAAGTTATTGCACGTGCACTTGCGGATAGTTCTGTATCCGAACTAAAGATTATCATTGCGCCCCATGAAGTAAGCGATAGTCATTTAAATAGCTTACTGCAACTTTTCCCACAAGCTCAACTTTATTCTTCCTACCATTATTCAACCAACCCAGATACAAAGGTTTTAATCATTGACTCCATTGGTCTTCTTTCCAAGCTTTACCGCTACGCAACCTTTGCATATGTAGGAGGCGGTTTTAAATTACCAGGTATTCACAATGTAT
>CAIRNW010000333.1 GCA_903879995.1 uncultured Bacteroidota bacterium | reverse complement strand
TACTGAAACTGCCATTGCTGCCCGCAGGTGTTTACCGGTGGCAATGGGAGCAGGCCGGAACAGTCAGAAAAAGCGGACTGTTGGAAAAGCTGTGAAGCCGGAGGCGGTTTATCGCGGGTGTGCTGTACCCCCCCCCGACCAACACCACCTTGTATTTCCGGCTCCTTTTCGGAAGCATTCCCCGAAGCCCCTTTCTGCGGGTTCGGCTCAACCCGGAGCGCCGCTTTTTTTAACCGCAGAGTTACGCAGAGTTATCTTTCTCTGCGTAACTCTGCGGTTAAGCGCACTCAACGCAATTACAGCCGAGCAAAGTGTTTTGGATATACCCGTGGTGTCCTACTACTCAGGCCACTGTGTTTCCACGCCTGCAGGCAGATTTGGAGATCCTCGAAGCACCTCCTGTACTGGTTTGTGCCATATGAAAATCTGTTTGGGGCAAAGGTCTTCATACCGAAAATACGAGGCAAGATGCGGTTGGTCGGGGGGGTACTCTGGTAATGCTTCCTAAAAGGAGCCGGAAAAACAAGATGGTGTTGGTCGGGGGTTTACATTGAAAGCGGCTCATTTATTCACCATCAACTTTTTTGAAATGATACTGCCCTTTTTGGTACATATCTGTACAAAATACAAACCGGAAGCAATATTGGATGGAAGTGAAATACTCTTTTGACTTGCATCTACATTGGTCTCGTAAATTATATGGTTATAAGAATCAAAGAGCATTACTTTGTGAATTGCAAATCGAGAATCAATGATAAAATGACTTGTTGTGGGGTTGGGATAAATATTAACATCATCGGTTTCTTCGAAGGGTGAATCAACCGAACTGGTCTGACAAAAAAGTGTATCCATGCACCCATCGTTTGTTACTTTTACTATCCAGCAATACCTGTTATTATCATCTTCCGCCGTACCGCCTGCAACAATATTACCACTTGATAAAGCACCTACGCCATACAAAACACCTCCATTTGGATATTCATCAGGAAGAAGGGGCGTGGGGAAACTGCGTCCCCAAATACTATCTCCTTCGGCTGAAAATTTATATATCCAACCATGCCCACGAGATGGATCAGAACCATTTTTTGCGCTAAACTGACCGACACCTACAAAATGACCATCCACAGTTCTGCCAAATCTTTGCAACTGCTTTGCCCCTATACTTCTGATATTGCCAAAATTGAAACTCCATTTGATGTTAAAATTCGAGTCGAAGCGAGTCAACTCGGATTGAAGTAGTTCTGTGTTGAAATAAATATCTTTTCGCTCCAGACCATATGTAATAAAATCCCCATTTTCAATAGGAATGACATTTCGGATAAAACCGAGGGATGGAGAGTGGTATTGTTTTATGATATTACCTTGATAGTCCAAAATGTGGATGCCATACCGATATTCATTCAACCAGGGATTGGAACTTGGGTTTACAGATTCACTTGTAATCATAATAAAAGTCGAATCAGAATAAGGCCTCAAGTCTGTGATATAACTATCGAAAGCAGTAAAAGAATACTGTTTGTCCCACAAAATATCACCTGAATGATTGACATATTTTACCACACCCACAACCTTTAAATCTGGGTGCTGGACAACTCCGTACAGCAAATAACCACCTTCTACTTCCAAAGGAATGTACCAAAAATTGCTGATGAGTGTGGTGTCTGTATATTCTTTGATAAATGAAATTTCCAAATCGGAGGAGAGTTTTATTAGTATGAAACTATTTCGTTGAACAGGTGCAGCAGTAGCGATATAACCTTCGTCCAAGGTTTTGCTAATTTTCCCCCATTTTTCAGAAACAGCCAGTTTGTCACCAAGAGAGTCAAGCAAAAGCACTTCTTTTAATATTGTGCCATTCGAGTCAAGTTTGCTTATTATTAAACCTTGTTTCCATTCAGTATTGTTATTAAACGCATCACCATATACTATTAAGTTATTATTATCAACTAAAAAATCAGTAATTTGAGTATTGGGATAACTTATAGATGGGAGATAGTTCCAGTTGTTTTGAGAAATTAGGACACCATTGGTTAACAGTACGATAAAAAGAATTTTCCACATATCTTTGATAATTATCAATGCATCATTGGTATAAACAAATGATGCGTATAGTTAGAAAATTTAGTGCTTAACAATAAATTTACAGAATTGTGGCAGGCCGCCATCAATCCTAAATACCACAAAATATATCCCGGATGAATATGCTGCTGTATTTATGATCAATGCTTCATTTTGAGCAAAAATGTCAGATGTATAAATGATCCGACCGTACTGATTGGTAATTTGTAGATTTCCGGTGGAGCTTTCTTCGAACTTTATAGTCAGTAGATTATCAACAGGATTAGGAAGTAGTTGAATTGGAGTAACCGTTTCTGCAATTATATGTCCATTCGGCTTTGACCGTTCTCCATTGCCACTACAGTTGGTTTCAACCCGTATCCCATTTCTCCAAAGTAGAATTTCGCTTAAAAACGCCGCTTCATCGCAAATTTGGGTTTTGAGGATTAAGTTTTCAATTGAAGATTCAGGCAAATTGTTTAAAGTAAACCCCTGCGAAAGTTCATTTTCCAGCATATCAAAAACTTCACCGAGCCGGTTGAGTTCAGCCTCTTGCTCTCCGGTCAAATCATGTTCAGTCTCTAAACGATGCCATGTTTGCACGAATTCAGCACTATTTCCAGTAAAAAAGTGATGTTTGGCAAGTTGCAAATCCGTTTGGTAGGTTTGCAGCAATGCCAACCAATGCAAAATAGAATCAACTTGAATGGAAACGGTATCCTGTTCGAGGTTGCGAAGGACTCTGCCACCATCCCGGTTCATGGCAAGCCGCAGTTTGTGAATTGCCGACTTAGTTTGTTCAATGGCAACTTGATTGGTCAAAGTAGGCAAAAGAGCCTTTTTTATCGTCCATTCCGCTTGGTTTTCATAAAAATCTTCTTTCCATTCATCTACTATTGCTTTCGGACATGGGTCGCATGGCTCTTGTTCTCCGCAATCAAGATTGGGGGACACCAAATCCTCTTCATTGATTCCTAAAGAGCCTTGTCCAACATTAGGATTTTGCAGCGGGTCGTTTGCATCGTAATAATAATCAACCGAAGTCCCCAAATTTTCAAAAGTATGGCCGACATTGGAGAAAACATTGCCTGTTGGAATGTCAGGGTTCTGAGTATTGGCATTTAGTCCTGCTTGAATTTTACGGATAGGCCCATTTATTTGAAAATCTCTGGGAAACAGTAAAACCGCTCCCAATAAATCGTTAGCGTTTGTATTGCATTGGTATAAAAGCCCATCATCGTTGCCGCTATTTATTCCATTTGCTCTATTGCCAATATTAAGATGAGAATACGAATTGTCTTCTATAGTATTGGCTAATCCCTCACCGAGACTCTGACAATCCGTCCCAATCAATAATTCTGTGGGTGTGTCATTTCCGGTAAAAGCGAAGGTGTTGTCCGAGAATCTGAAACCAGCAGTTGTTCCCTTTATCTGCACGCCGACAATTTCAGTTGCAGAGGATGGGCATGGGTCTGGTTTTTGAATATTAAAAGTGTTGCCAACAATTGAAAAACCACTTGTCGATTGAGATAGCACATCCTTGTAGCAGCCAATAAAAGTGTTTCCCCGCACAGTAAATGAGCCATTATTTTTGTCCAGTTTGTCTGCATGGACTCCAATGTCAAGCCCCTCAAATCGGGCACTTGAAACACTGAATCCGGCATTTTTTGAATCAATCCCCAATGCTCTGTTGCTTGTATCTGTGCATTGGGTTCTCAAATCTTGAAACCTTCCACCAATAATTATAAGCCGAACAATTCCAGTTAGATCTAAAAAAGTAGTTTTATTGTTTCCGTCTCTGTATTCATCTGTTATTGAAAACCGTCCGGAAACGAGCAGGCTTGAATTTGCGGCACCCGTACCTGGAGTTGCGTAAGCACCAAATCTGATGCCTATTGTATTATTCACAAATTGCCCGCCTACTACGGTCACTATGCCGCCTCCTGAACTTGGTATTGGTTTACTGATGGGATCGCTGTCTTGAACATCAATAGCAATCTTGGCGTGTTCTATTTTTCCGTTGGTTGAAATCACCACACTACCCTGGTTTGCTGCAGTTTGGGTGGCAAATGTTGACCCTTCTACAATGACACCTTGCCACATTCCATTGCAAGCAGCGGTAATAGTTGACGAAATTCGAAGTTTTGCCCCCCGTTTTACTCGAATAGTTGAACCGGGGAGCATATTTATTTGTGAATTTACTAACAATTCACCTGAATGAACTATGATATTTCCAGAAAACGAACTTGGTATCGTTCCGGGATAGTTAGTAGTTTTGATTTGCGCACTTTGCAAAACTGGAGCAAGCTCCAAGTATGTTCTCATCCGTTTGGCTTGTTCGGATGTAAATTGATTTCTACAATCTCCGGGATTGGTGTTACTCATAAAATTGCGCACAATATGCTCTGGCAACGATGGGTGTGAACAACTTATAGAGGCATTAATTGATGAGTTCGAATGAGGCTGTGTGTCGCAAACGTAATCACCGCAGCAATCACACGGACTATTTGGAGAACAACTCCCGGGCGTTTCATCGCATCCTTCATTGCTCAACCCTGTAAAAGTATGCACTAACCCCAAGTTGTGTCCAACTTCGTGGACCAGTATTTCTGAACGAGTGACAAGCACACCATCACGTTTTCCATGAATTTGACAAAAATTGTTTGGAGTATTAAATTCCCAGCCTCCAATTCCATCTACGTCATGAATGACGTAGATATGGTATGCTTCATTTATAGTTGCCGGGGCTTGAAGTTGGTCTCTGACCTCTAATGTATTCAGGTTTGTTGTAAATACCTGGAACGCTGAACCAGAACAAGGATTTGTATATGGCACAAAATAGATTCTGTGCTTATTGAATGCGCTATTTAACGTCGCCATTACAGCGTTTGCTTCCGCTTGGACATCCCAGTTGTTTGTCCACAAATCATTAGTCGGCTGTAAAAAATTAACCTGAACCCTGATAAAGTATGGTCCATGATAATCTTCGTAGGGCCCCGGGATGGGGTAGTTGTAGTTGATTTGAGCAGAAATAGAATTCAAACAAACAAAAATGTAAAGACTCACTATTACAAGAGGTCTGGCGAAGTAGAGCGTGAAATTTTTCATATTGAATGGCTTTGTTGCATGAATCCCAGGGTACCCAGACTGGATTTTTAGCATAAAATGAGTCGGCAGATGTAATTTTGAGTTGCGCAACCTAAAGACCACACCCACGCGACTCATGACAAAGGTAAATTCGAATTTGCAATCCGACAAACTTAAAGACCGCTGTAAAATAACTAACTGGCAAGAAGTAAACCCCCAACCAACACCACCTTGTTTTTCCGGCTCTTTTTCAGGAGCATTCTCCGAAGCCCCTTTCTGCAGACTCGGTGTAAACCTGGAGCGCTGCTTTTTTTAACCGCAGCGTTGCGCAGAGGTATTTTTCTCTGCGTAACTCCGCGTCGTACTCTGCGAAACTCTGCGGTTAAGCGCACGCAAACGAAATTACAGCCGAGCAAAGTATTCCGGATACGCCCGTGGTGTCAAGCCAGGCCTGCTGACTCAGGCCGCTGTGTTTCCACGCCTGCAGGCAGATTTGGAGATTCCCGGAGCACCTCCTGAATTGGTTCGTGCCATATGAAAATCTGTTTGGGGCAAAGGTCTTCATACGGAAAATACGAGGCAAGATGCGGTTGGTCGGGGGGTGTACGCTGGAGGAACTGCTGCCCCACCACTTGCAACCCCTTCAGCCGGGTCTGAAAGCAGACCCGCCCCGAAGCGAAGCCGAGACCTGAAAACCCCGCAGAAAGGGGCTTCGGGGAATGCTCCCTAACAGGAGC
>CAIRNW010000332.1 GCA_903879995.1 uncultured Bacteroidota bacterium | reverse complement strand
GTATCCTTGCAGGGATTGACAAAAAGCCGACTATTTTGAATTGTATCTCCATCCTGGTAAGGCTGTTGAATACAGCGGCCCAATGGTGTGTAGTATCTTGCTACGGTTAGTCTTAATGCTCCACCATTTGACAGGCTGTATTCTTCTTGAACTAATCCTTTCCCATAGGAGGATTGGCCTATAATCTTGCCTCTACACCAATCTTGAATGGCTCCGGCCAAGACCTCGCTGGCGCTTGCTGAGTATTCATCAATTAACAAAACTATTTTTCCTTTTTCAAATTGTCCCGGCCTGCGAGCACGATATTCTTGCCTGCCCACTCGGTTCCCCTCTGTGTAAACAATGAGTTTATCCTGGTCAAGAAATTCATCTGCAATATCAACTGCCTCACTCAACAAACCTCCTCCATTTCCTCTCAGGTCTAGTACAAGTTGTTGTATGCCTCTTTCCTTCAATGATTCTATGGCCCGCATAAATTCCTCGTAGCTGGTCTCAGAAAATCGCTCGAGTCGTATATAACCGGTTTTGGAATCTAGCAGGTAAGTGGCCTCAATTGCTGGCAGGGGTATACGCGCTCTTTTAACTTCAAAATCCAGTATTTTTTTATTTCTTAATACACTCAAGTTGACTAAAGAGTTTTGTTTTCCTCGGATTAATGAACGGATGGTATCTGTTGAAATATTTTTTAGTGTAATGGAGCTATTATTGACACGCAATAGTTGATCTCCCGGTATTATACCTGCTTTTTCACCGGGACCACCTGGGATAACATAGGTTATAGTTGCTGTATCACGGAAAAGACTAAACTCTACGCCAATTCCTTCAAAATGGCCCTTTAATAATTCGGTGGAAGCAGCCACCTCATATGGGTTGAGATAATTAGAGTGAGGATCCAACGTTTCGAGCAGCTCTTCAACTGCAGATGAATTCAAGCTATCTAAGTTTACCGGATCTACATATTTGTTCTTAACCAATTCTAAAACTTGCTGGTAAGTAGATTGTTTATTATCTCCAAACAGATGAAAACTAGGAGAGGTAAATTGACAGACAAACAAGATCAGGATAAGTAAGACTGCTATGATTGTTGGTAGAGCAATATCCCGTTTATTATTTCCCATTCCGGCCTATATTTTGCGTAACTTGTGCAAGTTAACTTATTTGTTTTGAACCTTTTTTCACTTGGTTGAGCAATGGCTACTGTAAAATTAATCGCAGATAGCGGAGCCACAAAAACAGAGTGGTGTCTTTTAGAGGGAAATAAAAAACGTAGCCTGTTGACTGCGGGGATTAGCCCCTATTTCTTAAGCACCGCAGAGATTATTGCATTGCTTCAGCAGGAATTATTACCCCGTGTGAAGAAAGTGGCGATTCAAGAAGTTTTTTATTATGGTACGGGTTGCGCTAATCCAGCTAATGCAAAGATTGTACACAAGGCATTGAAGGAATTATTTTCTGAAGCCAGTATTGAAGTAACGCATGACCTGATGGGCGCTGCTCGTGCGTTGTGTGGAAGAGAAAAGGGAATTGCCTGTATTTTGGGCACCGGTTCAAATTCCTGTTATTATAATGGGAAGAAGATAATCCGTAACAGCCCTGGATTGGGGTATGTACTGGGTGATGAAGGAAGTGGAGCTTATCTAGGGAAAAAAGTAATCCAATACTACCTCTATGGTATTTTTGACGAGGAATTAAGGGGGCGATTTGATTTAAGTTTTACGACAACTCCTACTGAAATTTTGGAGAATGTTTACAAAAAGCCTTTGCCAAACCGATACTTAGCCACTTTTACAACTTTTCTTGCCGAAAATAGAGGGCATTACATGATTGAAAATATTCTTGAGGATGGGCTAAATGATTTTTTCTTTCAACATCTCTGTCGCTATCCGGAGGTATGGAAATTTCCCTTGCATTTTACCGGGGGCGTATCATTTGCTTTTAAGGATATTGTAAAACAATTATGCGAGCATTACGAGTTTGAGCTCGGTAGCATCCTTCGAAATCCAATGCAAGGACTGATAAAGTATCATTCATAGCTTATGAGTTTTGAGAGAATCACTGAGAAGAGTAGTCCTTACCGGCATTTGGAAAAAATGTCTGTAAAGGAGTTGTTAACCCATATTAATGAGGAGGATCAAAAGGTTCCTGCCATAGTAGCTAGTGCTATACCCCAGATTGAGAAATTAGTGGAGGTTATTGCTGATAAAATGCTAATGGGAGGACGTTTATTTTACATAGGAGCAGGTACTAGTGGTCGTTTGGGTATTGTGGATGCAAGTGAGTGTCCGCCTACCTATGGGGTTCCGCCCGGATTAGTAATAGGTATTATTGCCGGGGGAGAACAGGCTATTACAAAAGCAGTGGAGAATGCGGAAGATAGTTGGGAGCAGGGGTGGGTTGATTTGCAAAAACATAAAGTTTCCTCACAGGATGTTGTAATTGGAATAGCAGCAAGTGGAACTACTCCCTATGTGATTGGTGCACTGAAGCATTGCAGGGAAAATGGGATTAGTACGGGTAGTATTTGTTGCAATCCTCAATCCCCATTAAGTGCAGCGGCAGATTATCCAATTGAACTGGTGGTGGGTCCGGAGTTTGTAACGGGGAGTACCCGTATGAAAAGTGGTACTGCTCAGAAATTAGTACTGAATATGATCTCAACATCGGTAATGATTCAATTGGGTAGAGTAGAGGATAACAAAATGGTTAATATGCAACTCACCAATGAAAAGTTAGTGGATCGTGGTACGAAGATGTTAATGGAAAAAGCAAAATTAGATTCCTATGAAGAGGCGAAAGCTCTTCTGTTAAAAGCGGGAAGTGTCAAGAACGCATTAACACAGATGCAATAATTTTACGGGATGCATACGCTCGAGCCATTTTACAACTGGCAGCATGTTTATTTAAGTGAAAAGGATCAGCGCTCTCCTTTTTTCGGAAGAATTTATTCTGAGTTTGAATTCTCTCAAACTGTTTACAACTACTATATTCATCCTTTATGGGATGAATTTGGAAGTCGAACACTATATCTTAAAGTGTTAATGGCTGATTACGAGGAGCAATACATGGTCCTTGAATTATTGGGCGAATGGAATGATGCATTGGAGAATGATATCATGCAGCTGAAAAGGGAAGTGCTTGAAAAATTCATGGACCAGGGGATATGTCACTTTATTTTAATTGGTGAAAATGTCTTGAACTTTCATTTTGACGGGACAGATTACTATGAGGAGTGGAAAGAGGAATTGGTAGACCGGGGTGGTTGGGCTGTCTGTTTGAATCTTTCTGCTTCAAGCTCCCAGGAATTTCAACAAGCCCGACTTGACCGTTATTTGCCTTTACTCACCCTTGCCGACTGGCGAACTTATAAGCCATTTCACCTTTTTAAAAAGGTTGAATTGCTCTTATCATCGGGGCTCCCCGATTTTGATCTATAAAGCTGAAAAAGAGCGTTTTTTACAAAATTCTTTGCCCTTTTTTACTCGTAGCTTGTTAATTTTGCAACCTGAAGATTTGCTTGGTTTTACTATCGCTAACCTTATAATTTCTAGCTGATGAAATGGTCTGCATTGTTCAATTCCTCCGTAGGTAGGAAATGGACTATGGGGTTGACAGGAATCTTTTTGATTCTGTTTCTAATTGTACACGTTGGATTGAACGCCTGTATATGGGCAATGGACGGTGGCGTCATGTTCAACAAAGCAGCTCATTTTATGGGAGCCAATGTAGTTCCTCGTTTGTTGGAGGTAGGGCTGTTTGCTGGTTTTCTATTGCATATTTTCCAAGGCTGGTCTTTGGAACTGACCAACCGTGCTGCTCGTAAAAAAGGGTATGCAGTTTCAATGGGAAATAAGGGAAGTAAGTGGTACAGCCGTAGTATG
>CAIRNW010000331.1 GCA_903879995.1 uncultured Bacteroidota bacterium | reverse complement strand
TTTACCCCGTCCATCGCTATTTTTAACTTCCCGATTAGCGTGTCTATCATATCTGTTTTTTGTCTGAAAGATACGCTTTCGAGTCTAATATTTGATTTTTTTTAAACCGAGAATTGCTGTTGATTTTTTTGCTGGTTCGGGTACGACTGCACATGCAATTATGAAAAGTAATTTTGAAGATCAAGGGAATAGAAGGTTTCTTTTGATTCAATTAAAAGAACCTATAGATACAAAGTTGCCATCTGGAATTAATGCAAAAGAGCTAGGGCTAAATGCTATTTCTGAAATTTCAAAAGAGCGTATAATTAGAGCTGGTAGGCAACTGAGTTCCGTGTTTAGGGAAAAAGGTAAAGACATGAATCTAGATATTCATTATAAATCTTATAAGTTGGACCGCTCCAGCTTTAAGAAATGGAAAAACTATAACGGAACAGACACTAAACAACTTGAAACATTATTCAGCCAACACGAAAGTTCCCTTGTAGATGATTGGAAGCCAGAAAATCTTTTAACTGAAATTCTTTTGATTGAGGGTTTTCCATTAGATAGTAAGATTGAAACCGTTGAAGCATTCAAGAAAAATAAAGTGCAGAAGGTGACATCAGATTTTTGTGAACATACACTGTTTGTTTGCTTAGATCAGAAAGTGGAGGATGAAACAATCAAAGCACTTTCATTAGGCGACAATGATATTTTCATTTGCCTTGACAATGCAGTTACCGACCAGGACAAAGTAAGGTTAGATGATAAAGGCTTAATCAAAACAATTTAAAGTAGAACATGGCAAAAGCACTAAAATTCAAATTTGAAGCAAGCCAGCCCCACCAAAAGGAGGCTATTGATAGTGTTGTGGGCATGTTCAAAGGCTTCTCACAGGATATTGTAGGTTTTCAGTTGGAATATGACGTGGTCCCTAATATTCAGGACTTTTATGATTTTGACCAAGAATGGCTTTATGGTAACTATCAGGAGGTAATCAATACCAACAATGGTTTGAAGTTGGCGTCAGGCTTGCAGCCTGACCTTCCCATGAATACCTCATTGATGTATGAAGATGGCTTTATGCTTTCAGGTATTGATGATAGAGCAGTACGTTTCCCGGTGTTCACCGTTGAAATGGAAACTGGTACAGGTAAAACCTACACTTATTTCCGCACCATTCACGAATTAAAACAACAGTACGGCTTTCGCAAATTCATTGTAGTTGTTCCAAGTGTGGCAATCTATGAGGGAACAATAAAGGCTTTCAAACAAACTAAAGAACACTTCAAGACTTTATACGGAAACGAGAATATTCACCTCACA
Organism: uncultured Bacteroidota bacterium; assembly: GCA_903879995.1. Taxonomy (GTDB): domain Bacteria; phylum Bacteroidota; class Bacteroidia; order Chitinophagales; family Chitinophagaceae; genus JJ008. The sequence continues at coordinate 2,657 of CAIRNW010000331.1, read as the reverse complement.
GAATACGACGGCCAGCAGATAAGCAGAGTTAGGAGTTTTGCAACATCATCATTCACCGAAATAATGGTAATGACGCTTGACAGCTTCAACAAGGTCAGCAACATCATTTATAAGCCAACAGAGAAACTACAAGGTGAATGGTTGCCTATCCAATACATTCAGGCAACACGGCCAATCCTGATTTTAGATGAAAGCCAAAACTACCGTAGTTCACTATCAAGGGAAGCATTAAGAACACTCAACCCGCTATTTGCGGTTAACTATAGTGCTACCCCAGTTGACAAATACAATTTACTTTACAGGCTTTCTCCGGTGGATGCCTTCCGGCACAACCTTGTAAAGAAAATAAAAGTGTTGGGCGTTACCCAGCAACACAATTTGAATGATAATGAATTGTCTTTGGCAATAGAAAGTATAAGCAATGAAAAAGGTTTGCCCACGGCAATCCTTCGGGCTTATGTTATTACCAATGGTACTAAAACACAGCAGTCAATCAAAATAAAGAAAGGCGATGATTTACTTGCCAAAACTCACAACCCTGATTTTACAGGTTTTGTAGTGGAAGAAATAAATGCAGGCACTAATCAAATCACTTTTACCAACCAATCAGTTCTCAGCACAGGCAGCATGGATGGTATTACTCTTTCTAAGAGAGAAATATTCCGTGTACAGATTGAAGAAACAATCAAGTTCCACTTTGAAAGACAAAAGGCACTGAAAGAGAAAGGTATAAAAGTATTGTCGCTTTTTTTCATTGACCGGGTTTCAAACTATAAAGGTGATGAACCCATTATAAAAACAACTTTTGAAACAGCTTTCAATAAGCTGAAGGACAGTGATGAGTATTTTAAGAACTTTGAGGCAGCAGATGTTCACAAAGGGTATTTTGCACAAAAGAAAGGTGATACAAATTTCTTAGACACTTTAGATACAGCCGGAACAACAGCAGCTGATAAAAAGAAAATACAGGAGGCAGAGAAAGAAGCTTTTCATTTAATCATGCAGGATAAGGAAAGACTTTTGAGTTTCACAGAAAAGACCGCTTTTATCTTTGCTCACTCCGCACTTCGCGAAGGTTGGGACAACCCAAATGTGTTCTGTATTTGTACCCTCAATGCAGCACAATCAGAAAGCCGCAAGAGGCAGGAAATTGGCCGTGGACTTCGTTTAGCAAGAAATTCCGAAGGCGAACAAGTAAAAGAGGAAGGCGTTAACATTCTTACAGTAGTTGCCAATGAATCATATGAAACCTATGTAAATTCATTACAGAGCGAATACGCTGAAACAGGTGATATTGCCCCCACCTTCTCCAACAACGGCCAAGAGGGATAAAGCAAAACGGAATGATGCTATCTACAAGAGTGCTGATTTCAGAGCCTTTTGGAATAACCTTGCAAAACAAACGCATTACACTATCAATATTGACACACCTGAATTGATTAAACAGTGTTCAACTAAAATCAATAGCGATGGTACAGTATTTCCCGACCCTCAAATAGTAATCACAAGAGGCGAGTTCGTTGTTTGCAACTACACCTTTACCTTGCTTGAAACAAAAGTTGGCCTTGCCAAACTGAAATTGAATATTACTGATGTAAAAGGCAGGAATGATGTTTTTGAGCAATGGCATCCTGTGGGTTATGACTTTGGCAGAAAAAGTAAGGATGTAAACCTCTCAGGCTTTAAGGTAGTACAGATTAATGAACACCAGACAGACCCAATAGTCCATTTTGGTAATGGTGTAAAACTCTATAAAGGGCAGCCACATTCATTCAGTGGAAATCCAGATGTACTTCAGCATCAAAGAACTGTCCAGCAGGCACAGGAAACATATCCAGTGTTCAACTTGATTGAAAGAACTTCAAAGGCAATAGGTTTAACACGGCCTACAATTGTTTCCATCTTCAAAAATATCGCAGATACTAAGAAAGAAAAAATCTTTACCAATCCTGAAGGCTTCGCGTCTGTTTTCATCAAAGAAATTAAAGAGCAGTTGGCTAATCATATAGCTGAGAAGATTGAATATTTTCTTACAAAAGATTATCAGTCAATACCAGATATTTCTTTTACTAATGAAGAAGAAGAGTTACTAATGGTTGCTGATTCTTCAGAGCATGAATATGGAAAAGCTCAACTCGAGGATATTTTTCCTTTCGAGAAGGAATATCCTCAGAGAGAATTAATACCGGGTACTAAATCCAGTTTATACGACAAAATACAAATCGACTCAGATGTAGAGAAAAGATTTGTTCAAAACCGTTTACATACAGATGATGATGCGGATAATATAGTTTGCTACTTCAAATTTCCAGCAAATTTCAAAATCCGTATCCCTAAAATTATTGGCAACTATAACCCTGACTGGGGTATAATCCGGTTTGAAGCTGATGGAAGGACAAAAGTTCAATTGGTAAGGGAAACGAAGGGTAGTATAAATCCAAATATGCTACAATGGCCCAATGAAAAAAGAAAAATTACCTGCGCTAAAAAGCACTTCGAAGCAATTGGGGTCAAATATAGACAAGTTGACGATAATATAGTAAACTACTGGTTAGATGAGTAACTCTACTGGGTAACGAAGTGAACATAGCTAACCTTACATGCCAGGTTCTTTGAACATTTTAGAATTAAGAGAGACCTACCCCTTCTCCGCCTTA
>CAIRNW010000330.1 GCA_903879995.1 uncultured Bacteroidota bacterium | reverse complement strand
TTGGTACTGAAACGCATTCACAAATGTGTAATTAGTCCACACCATATAACCTGCCGTAGTATGCACTACTCCCTTGGGTTTTCCGGTACTTCCTGATGTATAAAGAATAAAAAGCGGATCCTCAGCATCCATTTCTTCCGCTTGTTGATGCACCACGCCATTTACTTCAACCTGTGCTTCGGCATGTTCCATTTCGTCCTCCCACCACACATCACGTCCCTTTAGCATCGATACAGGCGTGCGCGTACGTGTATACACGATTACCTTCTTCACTAATTTATTTCCAATCAGTGCATCATCAATCACTGATTTTAGCGGAATGTCTTTATTGCCTCGATACGCGCCATCACAGGTTACAATAAATGTTGCTTTGGCATCCTCTAATCGATCTGCAATGCTCTGAGCAGAGAATCCTCCGAACACCACACTATGAATGGCACCTATACGCGCACAGCCTAGTACTGCGTAAGCCAACTCGGGTACCATCCCCATATAAATACAAACACGGTCTCCCTTTTTTACTCCATTATTCAAAAGTACCTGTGCAAATTGACAAACACGTTTGTGTAAGCGGTTATAGGTGACCACACGCACGCGTTCGTTCGGATCATTGGGTTCCCAAATTATAGCAGGCTTATCCCCTAACGTAGCTAAATGTCGATCGATACAATTCTCCGTGATATTTAGTTTACCACCCGCAAACCATTCCACTTTAGGTTCTTCAAAATTCCAGGACAATACCTTGTCCCATTTCTTTTTCCAGGAAAAATTTTCGGCCACTGATCCCCAGAATTGTTCAGGATCCTCTACACTTTGTTTGTAAGCGGCCCTGTAAGCAGCCTCAGTTTTTATTTGATAGGGATAAGACATATTTTATGCAGGGACTAAATTATTGAATGGATTTTGAACCTATGAAGCCAAATGTGAAAAGTCCAATGAATGCGGATAGTAGAGAAGCCACCAGGATTGCTACTTTGGAACTAACAATTGTGAGAGGATCAGGAAAAGCCAAGATGGTAATAAAAATGGACATGGTAAATCCAATTCCGGCTAACATCCCTGCAGCCAGGATATGTTTCCAAGCAACACCGGTGGGTAAGGAAGCAGTTTTAAGCTGTACTGCCAACGCACTAAAGAGTAGAATCCCTATTGGTTTTCCCAATGTCAAGCCCATTAGAATACCCAAACTATTTAATGACCCCAATGTGTGTACAATTTCACTTGAGAGAACAATTCCTGTGTTTGCCAACGCAAAAACAGGTACAATAAAATAGGCAACCACCGGATGTAAAAAGTGTTGCAGTCTTGCAGATAAGGATTGATCACCTCCTTTACCAAAGGGAATGGCAAAGGCAAGCAATACACCACTGATGGTAGCATGCACCCCGGAGCGGAACATACAATACCAAAGCACCATCCCTCCTACGGCATAGATCCAACTTTTAGTAATCCCTTTTTTACCTATGAAAAAAAGTAATGCAAAGGTCAACAAGGCAATGCTCAAATAGAGGAATGAAAGTTGTTCGGTATAAAAAAGTGCAATGACCAAAATGGCGCCCAGGTCATCAATGATTGCAAGGGCAGTTAGAAAAACTTTTATGGCAGGTGGAACAGCCTTACCAGCCAGGGATAAAATTCCCAACGCAAAAGCAATATCAGTAGCCATCGGTATTCCTGCACCGGAAGCGGTTGGAGTTCCGTTATTCAGGAATAAATGAATGCCCGCAGGCACCACCATACCCCCAACAGCAGCTACAATGGGTAATACTGCATGACGAAAGGTGGAAAGTTCACCAATGTAAATTTCTCGCTCAATTTCTAACCCTACCAGCAAAAAAAATACCGCCATCAACCCATCATTGATCCATAATTCAACCGTCAACCCGGCAAATGGGTGATGCCAAAAATGGGCATAAGCCTCTCCCCATGAAGAATTAGCCAGTAAAAGTGAGACCGCAGTGCAGCCAATTAGTAAAAACCCTGAAAATTTTTCACTTTTAAAAAAGTCCAAAAACAGCCGGGTAATAACCAAGTTGCGGGTATTGAGAGTAGAGTTTTTGGACATAAATTGAAATTCAGTGCCTTAGAGGGCTGTTTGTAAGGCTCAAGTTAATTATTTACAATTCTTTGACAAGGGTCATTGGTAAAAAATTTGGCCAGGCTGTAAATTTGCAGCCCAGTATGAAATTGATTGCTTCAATATTACTAGTTGTATTCTCCCTCACGGTTACCTTACCGCTGGCGCAATCCTTACTGTCTAAAGATCAAGTAACCTTTTTTGTAGTGGACGAAGAAAAGAGTTCCTCCAACCAGCTGAACGAAATCAAGGA
>CAIRNW010000329.1 GCA_903879995.1 uncultured Bacteroidota bacterium | reverse complement strand
GTTCACTAAGTTTTATTGTATCCTTTGTGGTGATCTTTGCCTTAATGCTGGTTTATTATAACACCAGTGGATGGATTGCTAATATCGCTCTAATCTTAAACTTACTCTTTACCGTTGGTATCTTAGCAGGCTTAGGTGCTACGCTTACGGCTCCTGGTATTGCTGGTCTAGTGTTGACCATTGGTATGGCGGTTGACACGAACGTGGTAATCTACGAGCGTATCAAAGAGGAATTAAAACGTGGCAAAAGCTACTTGACGGCTATTACAGATGGCTATAGCCGTTCCCTGCCTCCAGTATTAGATGGACACATCACTACTCTCCTTACAGCAATCATTTTATTTTATTTTGGATTAGGTCCCGTAAAAGGATTTGCCACCACACAAATTCTTGGATTATTGCTTTCTCTGTTCTGCGGTATTCTTGTAAGCCGTTGGGTAAGTGACATGTTCACGAACAAGAAAAAGCACGTAGAGTATTTCACTAGTATTTCTACTCGCATTTTCCAACATGCCAAATACAAGTTTATTGAATACAGAAAGATTGCCTATATCATCTCGGTAGTAGTACTTGTCGGGGGTATCGGATCCTTCTTTAATGGATTTAACTACGGAGTTGAATTCAATGGAGGACGTAGTTTTACTGTTCAATTCCCTGCCAAAGTAGATGTGGAAAATGTTCGTCAGGACCTAAACCGCAGTTTTGAGGGCGAGAATACTATTATCAAAACAATTGGTGACAACTCTAAACTGGATATCACTACTTCTTATTTGATCAAAGATACCAGAGGCCCTGTAGCTGACTCTATTGTTGAATATCGACTGTACGAAGGCTTGCAAAAATACCTGCCGACTAACTTGAGTTTCCAGGAATTCAAAACAGATCGATACATTCCTCAAACTAAAAAGGTATTACCGACCATTTCAGACGACTTGAAATCCGGTGCAGTGAAAGCAACATTATTTGCACTAATCGTCATTTTCCTCTACATCTTTATCCGATTTAGAGACTGGCGTTATTCACTGGGTACGATTGTTGCCCTGTTGCACGACGTACTGGTAACTCTAATTGTATTCTCCTTTGCAAAAGATCTGGTTCCCTTCCCTCTTGAAATTGACCAGCACTTCATTGCTGCAGTATTAACGGTAATTGGATTCTCCATGAATGATACGGTGATTGTATTTGACCGTATACGTGAAGATTCCAGATTAATGCCGGGTGCTCCTATGGGAGAAATTATCAATCGGGCTATCAACGAAACGTTGAGCAGAACAATCATGACCTCATTGACCGTATTCTTGACAATCTTGATTCTATTCTTGCTGGGTGGAGAGGTAACTAAAGGCTTTGCCTTTGCAATGCTCATTGGTGTACTTACCGGCGTCTATTCCTCCATCTTTGTAGCAGCACCAATATTGGTGGATCTTCAAGGAAAATCAAAGAAGAAAAACAGATCGTAAAATCCTTCTACTGGATACAAAAAAAACCGGAGCACTCAACTACTCCGGTTTTTTTATTGCAATTACAAAAGTGTTATACTGCAAAGCTGGTTCCGCAACCGCAGGTTTTACTGGCATTTGGGTTTGTAAACGTAAACCCTCTGTTCTGCAATCCATCCTGCCAATCAATTTCCATTCCCAATAGATAAATTTCATGTGACCGATCCATCACACAAGGAATTCCCTCAATTGAGAAATGAATATCCTTTTCGGTAGGAGTATCAAATTCCAGCACGTAAGTCATTCCAGAGCAACCCCCACCTTTTACCCCTACTCGAAGGGCCTTGCTGGAAGCAGACGAATCCTCTTTGAGCAATTTCTGAATAGCATTTACGGCACCCGCTGTGAATAGTACCGGAACGGTTGTTGTGGTCATTTCCATACCGCAAAATTAGATAAAGCTGTGGAATCAACTACTTTTGACATTCCGAACTATCCTATATGACAATAGATCTGGTCACCTTCAGCTTTGCCCTGTCCGTACTTGCTGTAATTCTAAGTGCAAGAGCCTTCCAGCTCAACAACCAAAAAACCGAAGCAATCGCAAATGGAAAACAATTTGAATCAACTCCTCTGCAGCTTCAAGCCTATGAGCGATTGGTATTGTTAACCGAACGTATTGCTTTGTCTGAACTTATTAATAGGCTCTACCAGCCTGGTATAAGTTCCTTGGAGATGAAACAACTTTTGTTAGACAATATCAGACAAGAGTTTGCCTACAATACCTCACAACAACTTTATGTAAGCCAATTAGCCTGGGATGCGGTTCGAAATCTCAAAGAGCAAGAAATCATGCTAATAAATCAGGTATATAGCTCCTTAACCCCCACAGAACCAGCCTCTGTTTTTACCAAAAAGATTCTTGAACTGGAAATGGCCCAACCTGAGGGATCTTTGCGAGAATTGGTAACGCAAACGCTCAATAGAGAAGCTAAAAAAATAATGTAAGCGCCTTTGACTATGGAAAATGAAGAAAAATTTACTGACTCAGGCATATCAATAAAGAAAGTATACAGTGCCACTGATATTTCGAGGGAGTCTCAGTCGCTTCCCGGTGAATTTCCATTTACCCGTGGAATCCAACCAGACATGTATCGGGGACGTTTGTGGACCATGCGTCAGTATGCTGGATTTTCCACAGCTGAGGAAAGTAACCAACGTTATCACTACTTACTTTCTCAAGGAGTCAGCGGTTTAAGTGTTGCTTTTGATTTACCAACTCAAATTGGATACGACAGTGATCACCCCTTAGCAGAGGGAGAAGTTGGAAAAGTAGGAGTTGCCATTGACTCCATAGAGGATATGGAAACACTATTCAAAGGGATTCGTCTGAATGAGGTAAGCACGTCCATGACCATTAACGCTACTGGTTTTATTCTATTAGCTTTTTATGCTGCCGTTGCCAAAAAACAGGGATGTGACATCCGTCAACTAAACGGCACCATACAAAATGATATCCTGAAAGAATATGCAGCAAGGGGCACTTACATCTACCCGCCCAAACCATCCATGCGCATTATCACTGATATTTTTGAATGGTGCAGCAAAGAGATTCCAAAATGGAATACTATTTCAATATCTGGCTATCATATCAGAGAGGCTGGAAGTACGGCAGCCCAGGAAATTGCATTTACCCTAAGCAATGGTAAAGCATATGTAAAAGCAGCGCTCGAAAAAGGATTGGACATTGATGTATTTGGGAAAAGGCTATCTTTTTTCTTTAACGCCCATAATGATCTTTTTGAAGAGGTAGCCAAGTTCAGAGCTGCGAGAAGAATCTGGGCTAACCTGATGAAGGAAATGGGGGCAAAAGATCCTAAAGCCATGATGTTGCGCTTCCACACGCAAACAGGAGGTAGCACGCTCACAGCGCAACAGCCCCTGAATAATATCGCGCGCGTTACTTTACAATCCCTTGCAGCCGTATTAGGAGGGACACAGTCCTTACATACAAATGGGTATGACGAAGCACTAAGCCTCCCCACTGAGGAAGCAGCCAGGATTGCGCTCAGAACACAACAAATAATTGCGCACGAAAGTGGAGTTACAGCCACTGCGGATCCACTGGCAGGATCCTACTATGTAGAATATTTAACCGATGCATTGGAAAAGGAATCGCTTGAGATTATGAAAAAAATTGATCTGCTGGGAGGAAGTGTTGCGGCTATTGAGCAAGGATATATGCAGGATGAGATTGCCAGCAGTGCTTATCAGTTTCAGCAATCACTCGAGAAAAAAGAAAAAATTATTGTAGGCGTAAATCAATATCAGGTTGCTGAGGAGAAAAAAATTCCATTACTACGAATCAATGAAACAATTCGAGCGCAACAAATAGCTCGGATCGCTGACCTAAAAGCAAGAAGAGAGGCCCACAACGTAACTACTAGTTTAGAGAAAATAGAAAATCATGCAAAGGAGGGGGTCAATCTTATGCCATCGGTAGTAGAAGCAGTTGAAAATTATTGCACATTAGGCGAGATAGCAACTACACTTAGAGGAGTATTTGGTGAGCATCAATAATTCAACACTCTACCCTTTTGCAGGATTCCACCCGTCTTTTAATCCCACTGTTTTATTGAATACTAAATGGGTGGATTGACTGTCTTTATCAAGTACAAAATAACCTTTGCGAACAAACTGATACCGATCACCGGTTTTTGCTTCCAGTAAAGAAGGTTCAGCCATTACCTGAGGCAACACCTCCAGTGATGAGGGATTGAGGTAATGCATAAAATCCTGTGATTCATCGGTAGGATTTTCTACATTGAACAGCCGGTCATATAACCGTACTTCTGCTTTGACGGCATGCGGGACACTCACCCAATGCAAGGTGCCTTTGACCGATATTCCACTGGTATCAGCGCCACTTTTACTTTCAGGTATATACGTACAATGAATTTCAATTATTACTCCATCTTGATCCTTTATAACTTCCTCACAACGGATGATGTAAGCACTTTTCAAACGAACAAGCTGACCCGGCGCCAATCTAAAATACTTCTTGGGAGGGTTCTCCATAAAATCTTCGCGTTCGATATAAATCTCACGACTGAATGGAATTTGTCGATGGCCTCCAGCGGGATCTTCAGGATTATTTTCAGAGTTCAACCATTCTTCTCCTTGATAATTCAGTAGTACTACTTTTACTGGATCAAACACTACCATACGACGTAGTGCAGTGCGGTTAAGATGCTCTCTAACACAAAATTCTAACAAACCTACATCAACTAAGTTATCACGCTTTGCTACGCCAATCCGCTCACAAAATTCTCGAATACTTTCTGGTGTATAACCACGTCGTCTAAGTCCACTAATGGTAGGCATTCGAGGATCATCCCAGCCTGCAACCTTCTTCTCTTGCACAAGTTGTAGAAGCTTTCGTTTGCTGGTAACTGTGTAATTTATATTTCTACGTGCAAACTCATATTGATGAGAGGGATAAATCTCCAGCTGCTTGATTAACCAATCATACAATTCGCGGTGAGGAACAAACTCCATCGTGCAGATAGAATGAGTTACCTGCTCAATAGAATCACTTTGCCCATGTGCAAAATCATACATCGGATAGATACACCACTTATCACCTGTACGATGATGATGCGCATGTTTTATACGATATAAAATGGGATCACGCATCAACATATTGATATGCTCCATATCAATTTTAGCACGTAACGTTTTGGCCCCATCCGGAAATTCACCATTTTTCATTCGTATAAATAGATCCCGATTCTCTTCAATACTTCTATCGCGGTAAGGACTATTTTTACCAGGCTCCGTAGGTGTTCCTTTTTGGCTAGCTATTTCCTCAGCTGTTAAGTCATCCACATAAGCCAGCCCTTTTTCAATCAAGGCTAGTGCAAAAGTGTATAGCTGATCAAAATAATCGCTCGCGTAGCGTTCATGCTTCCATTCAAAACCCAGCCAGCGTACATCTTCCTTTATGCTATCCACATACTCGGTATCTTCTGTTACAGGATTTGTATCATCAAAGCGAAGGTTGGTGTACCCAGGAAATCGTTTGGTAAGCCCAAAATTCAAACAGATACTAGAGGCATGCCCAATATGCAAATAGCCATTGGGCTCTGGAGGAAAACGAGTGACAATAGAAGTATAAACACCTTCCTTTAAATGCGTGTCGATAATTTCCTCAATAAAATTTAAACTTTTTTCTTCAGCCATAGTTCTCCTGGTAAAAGCGCGAAGATAACGCAAATTAAAGTGGGGCACGGCAGAGCCGTGTGATTAAAGAGGCCTGAGTGGGATACTGGGAGATTAGCCGATCAGCAGTAGCCATCTCAAATTCATCAAAATGAAATCCCGGAGAAACGGTACAACCGACAAAACTGAAGTTTGATCCAAAAGCTGGCTCACTCGCAAACCAAGTGCCTGCTTTCACGACATATTGAAAAGTCATCCCCTCATATGGCCCCAACGTTGTGCGGGTATAAGAGCCATCAGGTGCTAATGCATGAATCCATAATGGATCTCCAGCATAAAAATGCCAACACTCATCACTGGCAATTCGGTGAAAAGAAGAAAAATCCCCTTGCTCCAATAAATAATAAATAGCTGAACTAACAGGCCTACTTGCATGGAAGGAACCCGGTAAACTATGCTGTGGTATCAGAAAAGAAGCTTGATAGGTGGAAGAATAAAAGCCCCCCTCTGGATGCGGTTGCATTGAAAAGCGATTGATGAAATCCGAAGGTGCCATAAAACGAATATAGGGTTCTGATTAAAACTATTGACGTGCACCGAAAAGAAGACTTCCTATTCTTACCAACGTGCTTCCTTCTTTCAACGCAATTGAATAATCTCCACTCATTCCCATTGATACAACAGGGGTTCCTGTTAATGAAAAATAGGCAGCATGTTGCGTTGCTATTCTTTTCAAATGCTGAAACTCTGCCCTTATTTGCGACTCCTCAGCCGTAAAACTAGCCATTCCCATAAGGCCCAGTATACGAACATTTTTTCTTGCTGCTAGTAAAGGCATTATACTGGCCAATTCAGCTTCATCAAAACCAAACTTAGTTTCCTCTTGTGCAATATGTACTTGCAATAAGCAATCAATAGTTCGATTACATCGAATGGCTTGTTTGTTAATTTCATCCAATAGTGCCAGGCTGTCCACACCCTGAATTAAGGAACAAATGGGAACAATATACTTGACTTTATTTCGCTGAAGATGCCCGATAAAATGCCAACGTATATCTGCGGGTAATAAAGGCTGCTTCTCAATTAACTCTTGCACATAGTTTTCACCAAAATCACGTTGCCCCTGTTTATACAGAGTTAAAATATCTTCTATGGGCTTTTTTTTTGATACTGCCACTAGCAAAGCACCAGCTTCTTCGACCTCCTTTTTGATCCTTAAGAAATTTGCGACTGAAACAGGCATACTGTAAAGCTACTTCAAAATACCACGGCTGATCACTATTCGTTGCACTTCGCTGGTTCCCTCATAAATCTGAGTGATTTTTGCATCGCGCATCAGTCGTTCTACATGATACTCTTTCACGTACCCATAACCTCCATGAATTTGCACGGCTTCCGTGGAAGCCCACATGGCAGTTTCAGATGCGAATACTTTTGCCATAGATGAACTAATGGTATAATCCAACCCATTGTCCTTTTCCCAGGCCGACTTCAAACAAAGCAAACGAGCAGCCTCCACACGGGTAGCCATATCGGCTAGCTTGAAAGCGATTATTTGGTGATTCATGATTTCCGTACCAAATGCCTTCCTGGTTTTGGAATAGGCTTTGGATAACTCATAAG
>CAIRNW010000328.1 GCA_903879995.1 uncultured Bacteroidota bacterium | reverse complement strand
TTGTTCTGAGGATCCCAGACAGCCCATCCCGTTGTCCAATCAGTAGTTCCCATAGCACCACGGAAGGTAGTGGAAGTAAAGAAGCTGTTCATACCGGTAAAACTAGCGCCTGTTAAAGCAGGGGAGCCAGTAGCTGGTAAAAAGTTAGGGGTAATTGAATAGAAGGGACTGGTCAATTGTGCAGCCGCACTATTTGCCAAGGTAACACAACCCTCTGACTCGGCCTTAGCTTGAATTTGAGCAGCAGTACAAATATTATTGTTACCGCTACGATAAATACTTGCAGTTGCATGAATTAAATTATTCCGAAACTCTGAAAGTCCATTTACATAATAGTCATTTAAAGTTCCATCAGACTCCATGGAAAAACCAGCATCGGGATGACCAATCATGATGGAGTTACGAATTACAAACTGAGTTCTTCTCCTCCAACGCATGGAATAATTATGATTAGCTGCAGTTCCCGTAGCGTCATTAGGCCCCACCATGGTAAAATTACTCAATTGAGGACGTGTGATAGGAGTAGCATTAGTACCACTCGCATCATTATCACACTCAATTCCATTTCCTGCATCACCCGCATCCACAAAATCAGGCTTCCGCATTGAGATTGCATATTGTATTTTTCCACTGTAACCAAAATCAAAGTCAAAATCATCATCAGCTGTAGCAAAAGCAATCAAATTTTTAGCATTCACCGTACCGCCAAAAAACTCAAACGCATCGTCGTTACCAAAAGATACCATTACATTCTCGATGATTGTACCAGAACCCACGCCACCACAAGTCAAGCCATTGATCTCTGATCCAGGTTCTGCAGCAATACCCGCATATTCAATTCGTACATAACGCAAGATGCCACTTTCATCTGTAGGAATAGTTCCGCCATATTGACGTCCAACTCCACCTTCAATAACAGGGGCTGGATCCAACGGACGGTTTGTAGGAGCCTTACCTAATAAAATGATACCACCCCAATCACCAGGTGCCCGAGAACCGATAGGCTTTCCACTGGTAAATACAATTGGATTATCTTTTGTTCCTGAGGCAATAATCTTTGCACCACGTTCGATAATGAGTGCCCCTTTTTCAGTCACATCACTTTGTACCACACATCCTGCTTCAAATGTTACGGTTGCACCATCAATAACATATACATAACCTTTTAAGATCCACTTTCCTTTGGCATAAAATTTACTAGAGGAGATTACGCCGCTGATTACATTACTAGTTGGATCAGTAGGAACGACAGTGCCACCACCACCGCCATCCTCAAATGTTACTTTAACACAAGCGGATGTGCTTAACAGTAATACTGCTGCAAGCACTTTTGTGAGAATCGACTTCATATACAGGGTTTTGAGTTTTTAATTTTATTTTTTTGAAGTAGAAAAATCATATGTAAAACCAAAAGAAATTGTAGACCCAGGTCTGAAAGCATAAAACAAACGATCTGTACCCTCCTGGAAGGAAGTTTCCTTGTTCACGTTTTCATAGAAATAGTAATAAGGATTCAAGATATCTGACCAAGTAAGTCTGAGTTCGCCCTTACCCGCAAATATTTTCTTGGAAAGTTGAAAATCTACCTGGTCACGAGGACGCTCATATACATCAGGAAATCCTAAATCATTCAACCCCACCAAGCTAAGACGCTGTCCAATTCTATTGTATAACAAGGAGCTGCTGATCCCTTTTTTGCTATTGTCAAATTGCAGTCCCATATTGATTAAGTATGGAGACTGTCCTTGTAAAGGACGGCTGCTGGAAACCGACTGACCACCACCAGAGGTGGAAGCCAAGGTTACAGTAGAACTGATATACGTAAGGTTGACAAAGGTGCTCAACTGAGCATCCCCATCCTGAAGTGAAACCAGGTTCTTTCTAATCTCCAACTCTGCGCCTAAAGTGGTTGCATCCTGAGCGTTGTAAAATTTATAATTTCTTCTATCGAGTACGCTGGACGGGTTCAATCGTAATTCGATTGGGTTTGTAAATGACTTGTAAAAGGCTCCCAATGTAATACCCTCACCACCTTTAGGATAAAACTCATATCGCAGATCCCCGTTTATGATAGAACTACGCTTTAAGTCAGGATTACCGTCAACAGCATAGTTGACCTCATAATCAAAGAAGGAGAACGGCGCAATTTCGCGAAATTCAGGACGTGCTACAGTTTGACTTCCCGCTAACCGTATGTTATGCTTTGGCGAAGGCGAAAAAGTTAAATTGAACGAGGGTAGGATATCCCATTTTTCTGTGTTAACCACAACGCGCTTAGCAGTTACATCCTTGGTTGTTAAAAACTGCTGGAAATTCTCAGCACGAACTCCCCATACTAAACGCCATTCATCTGCCAATTTATTATCAAACATGGCAAAGGCCCCATTCACAACAGAAACTCCAAAGTATTTATCTTGATTATTAGTAAAGTCTAATATTTTGAATCCACGAGTAGACATGTTAGCCGGTGTCAACAACTGATCGTACGGCAGGTATACTAGCTGGCTATTGAACTGAAAAATACTTGAGGGTTCATATCTGAAAATTCGGCTTCTGAAATCACGAATACGAATCAATGTAGATCCCCCCGCTTTAAAACTTTGTTTGAAATTTCCCATCTTGAAAGGGATCAGGATAGATCCGTTGGCACCGTAGCTATAATCCTTTAAATCACTAAAAAAGCGACGCGTGTCATCGTCATTAAATTCAAAAGGAGCACTTGATCCTTTAGGACGGAAATAAGCATACGTTCGCAAATCAGGCTGTGTTTTCCAGTTATACCCTACATTCCCATTCCAATTGAACTTAATGCCACTTGATGTCAACTGGTGACTTCCTTCCAATTGGCTAGTATATAAACTACGTTGATTAAGTACAGAGGAACGAAAATCAATATCCTGAATACGATCGAAACTTACACCGGTACGCGTGTAGTAATTGTCCTCAAAAAGTTGGTTGAAAAGATTTTTGAAGGAAATTTTGTGCTTCCCTTTTACGTAGGTAAAGTTGGCAATTACACCAGAATTAATAGAGTATTTATTTTGGTCATCAAATAACTGTACCAATAAATCGCCATCATCCTGATGCAGTTTTCTTTCTACTGCAAACTTTAGCATACTCTTGCGATACTGGGCGGAAATGATGGAACCAAACACCCCCCCTTTTTTAAATTTCCTGTTAATACCCCAGGTAAGGTTATACGTCTGGATAGGGGCGGCAGAAGTGGTCACCTCTTTACTAACCTCGTTATTGAAAAGCTTACTTAGCTCTATTTGTTGGGCGATACCTGTATTACTTCCACTCAGAATACGATAAGCCTGTGGAGTATTGGGGAATGCTGCTGGTAAAGAACGGGTGCCATCATCAAATCCGAGCCAATCATTACTATTACGTGCATTGCTGGTGAAATCCTTAGAAGTAGATTGGTTATTGAAACCCCAGCTAACACCTACCGTCAGCAAGCTTCGTACTGGTACGTCTTTGGTATTGATCTGTACAAGCCCCCCTGCAAATTCACCAGTAAGATCAGGAGTGGCGGTTTTGTTGATGATAATATTATCAACCATTAATGAGGGAATCAAATCAAACGAGAACGCTTTTTTATCAGGCTCAGAACTCAATAATTGAGCATTATTGATCAGTGCAGCATTGTAACGATCGCTTAATCCACGTACTACTACAAATTTGTTATCCTGAATGCTGGTTCCACTTACACGCTTTAATACTTCC
>CAIRNW010000327.1 GCA_903879995.1 uncultured Bacteroidota bacterium | reverse complement strand
TTTATCTTTAAGGCACGATGCATTCTTACATACTTACACTTCATGATCCCGACAATCCCGACCAATTGGTCCGGTTGGATCTATTGCAATTGAAAAAAACCGCAATCCTGCTTCGTGCCATCAACCATAAACTCCGGCAGGAAATGTTGCAGTGGATTGATGAAAAAGGAAGAGTTACGGTAACTGAGCTGTATATACAATTACGATTGGAGCAATCCGTAGCTTCTCAGCATTTAGCTGTGTTACGTAAAGCAGGATTTGTCAAAACCACACGGGATGGAAAATTCATATACTACTCCGTGAATATCGAAAGAGTCAAAGCCGTTACGGAATTTATGGAGCAACTACTTGGATAAAAAGTGATCCTGTTACTCCCCTTTATAAACGGGTCCATAGGAAGGTTGCCACTGGTGGCGCCAACGTCGATGACTCCACAAATAGTTTGCAGGATTAGCCAGTATTAAACGCTCTGTTTCTTTTTTATAGAGCCAGGTCAATTGTGCAGGGGTGAATGCTGCACAATCTCGCGCAATGAGGGAAGCTTCTAAATGATAATACCCTCTTTTTTTTCGGGTCAGATTCAACATCACCATCGCTGTATTTTTTGCAATGGCCCCTTTGGCGGGTCCGGGATGAAAAGGAGTGGCTTTCCCAAAAAATTCAATCCAAATGGCGCGATCCGGATGGCTCGGATTTTGATCTGCCCCTAAAATTATAGCTGCGGGTTGTGCAAAAATTTGATCTCTTACCGTGGCAAATGCTTCGGCGGCTACGGGCTTACCTCCTTGCCTACTCCTAAGAAATAAAAACAATTGATTGAAAATTGGCGATTGAATAGTACGATAAACAAAATAATAAGGGCCGGGGAGTTGAGCTGGGATTACCTGATTCACATATTCCCAATTGAATTGATGTGCAGCCATCAACTGAACTGATTTGCCTTCCTGCATAAGTTGACTGACCAATGTAAAATCTATAGTACAACGTTTGTCAATTGCTGCTTTGGAAAGTGAGAGTAATTTTATGGACTCAGTAAATGTATCGGCAAAATTTCTATAAAACTGAATGATCAATTGATTGACTTCTTGCGTAGTCATGTTTGGAAAAACCGTTCGAATATTTTGTTCAATTACATCCCGACGATAGCGAATTACACGGGCTAACACAAGTACCGCAATTTCACTCAATGCGTGAAAGAAAGACATGGGCAGCAGGGAGATTGCTTGGAACAACAAAAAAACAAGGCGGTACATACTTCAAAGATAGAAGGCTCTACTGAACCAACTCGATTACAGCACAATATTTTGAACCAGGTTGGCCGGTTGCGGATAATCGGTATTATAATGAAGTCCACGACTCTCTTTACGAAACGTAGCGCATTTGACAATCAGATATCCGATAGAGATCATATTACGAAGTTCAAGCAGCTGCGGGGAAACGGTTGTGTTTTGATACAGTTGTTCGGTTTCCTCCCACAATAAATCCAACCGACGAGAAGCACGTTGCAAACGAATATCGTTTCTGACTATACCCACATAATCACTCATGATCTGTTGCAACTCTTTTAAGCTTTGTGTGATCAGGATCATTTCTTTGGGATCTGTTGTGCCTTTTGCACTCCAATCAGGAATAGCTTGATTATACTCGAATGTATGGATACGTGCACGCGCATCTTCAAAACAACGATGCGCAAATACCATGGCTTCCAATAATGAATTACTCGCCAACCGATTGGCGCCATGTACACCCGTACTGGCACATTCGCCACAGGCATAAAGTTGTTGAATTGAACTGCAACCCCACTCATTGGTTTGAATACCTCCACAACTATAATGTGCAGCGGGTGCTACCGGTATAAATTGTTTGGACACATCAATACCAATCGACATACATTTTTCCTGGATGGTTGGAAAATGCGCATTGAATTGCACGGGATCGATCTGTGTACAATCCAACCATACATATTCTGTTCCCGATTTTTTCATTTCCGAGTCAATGGCTCGAGCCACAATATCACGAGGGGCCAGATCTTTTCGTGGATCATAATGACGCATAAAATCATCGCCCTGTTGATTTCGGAGAATAGCCCCTTCCCCACGCACTGCTTCCGTAATTAAAAAAGCTTGCCCGCGTAAACCCGGTTCATATAAGGCAGTGGGATGAAACTGTATGAACTCCATGTTTTCAATTCGTCCCTTGGCCCGATACACCATGGCCACTCCATCACCCGTTGCAATAGAAGGATTAGTGGTAGTCCGGTAAACCTGTCCCACTCCACCCGTGGCTAACAAGGTTACACGGGAGAGAATTTTATCAATGGTATTGGTTTCCCGGTTGAGTACATACACACCATAGCAAGTAATATCCGGTGTAGACTTAGTAACCAAATAACCCTGGTGGTGCTGAGTAATCAAATCAATAACAAAACAATGTTTGATCAATTCAATATTGGAAAAAGATTTTACTGCTTCTAACAAAGCTCTTTCCATCTCCAATCCGGTAATATCCTTATGATGTAAAATGCGATGTGCCGAATGCCCCCCTTCCTTTCCTTTTTTAAATTCGCCATCTTTATCCTTATCAAATCGAGCCCCCCATTCAATGATCTCTTCCACGCGGGCGGGCCCTTCACTCACTAATAAGCGCACCATTTTTTCATCACAAAGTCCATCCCCCGCAATCAGCGTATCCTGTACATGTTGCTCGAGGCTATCCTGAATAGTATCACTGACTACGGCAATACCGCCTTGTGCATACTTAGTATTAGTTTCGTCGGCCGTAGCTTTTGTAATAACTAGTACTTTTCGGTCTGGAAATTCCTTTGCACATTTTAGGGCGAACGTCAATCCGGCAATACCAGAACCAATCACTAAAAAATTTGTTTCCCGCATAATTTAAAAAAGAGAGTGACGCGATTTTTCACGAAGTATATACTGCAAGGCACCATAGGTTAGAAAAAACTGAGCCAGTCCATACGTGATCATGATTACCAATGCTGCATGTGGAAATGGTGCACTAAACTTATTAATTGCCAGTGCCGTGTCGGAGGCCACAAAAAAAATAGCCCCGGCGGCAAACAAGCGTCCTGCACGAACAGCAGGCATATATAATAAATGAAGGGCCAATAGTAACATGAAACTAATCACCGCACCATAAATCATTACCGGAATTTTCATTTGGCCCAATTGAGGGGCCAGCCAACTAATCAAAACAGCATAATAGATCACCACAGGAAAAAACAGTAACCAACTGAACT
>CAIRNW010000326.1 GCA_903879995.1 uncultured Bacteroidota bacterium | reverse complement strand
TGGGAATATCTGAAGACTCATCCCGAATTTGAGATTGACAAGAGTATTCAACACAAGTTGCTGATTACCGTCGCTCCCGATGGCTATTTAAAACGGCTAAAATAGCCAAGTGACCAATGTGATTAAAAACTTCAAAGATAAAGAAACAGAAAAAATATTTAACAGACAAAAATCAAAAAAATTACCTTCTGATATTCAACAAATTGCCTTGCGAAAATTACGGATGCTTAATCGAGTGAAGATATTACAAGAACTTTTGATTCCTCCTGCTAATCGTTTGGAGCGTCTTAAAGGAGATAGAATCGGACAATATAGCATTAGAATTAACTCTCAATGGCGTATTTGTTTTGAATGGCAAGATGGAAACGCTTTCAATGTAGAAATAGTTGATTATCACTAAGGTTTTATTATGATTGAAGATAAATTAAATCCCATTCATCCTGGGGAAGTGCTATTAGAGGAATTTCTAAAGCCTATGAATATTTCTGCGAATCAGATTGCTCAAGATTTAAAAATTTCTCAAGATATAATTGAAAAAATTATCGAAGGAAAAAAACCCATTTCCGCTAATATTGCTTTACGTTTAGCTCGTTACTTTAATGTATCGGCTCAATTCTGGCTAGGTTTACAAATAGACTATGACTTAGATATAACGGAAGATACAATGGGCGAACAGATAAGTAAGGAGGTTCTTTGTTGTATTTCTTAAAATGCACCGCCCAGCGGCTATCTGCCTGATCTCCCCTAGGGAGTGGGCAAAAATCCTAAAATGGCGCTGTGGGAATATCCCAAAAATCGCCCTGAGTTTGAAATTGACAAAAGCATCCAGTACAAACTTTTGATTACCGTCGCTCCCGATGGCTATTTGAAACGGGTAAAATAAATTTAAGTCCTTGACTTAAACTCAATTCAAATCAACCACTATGAAGGTGTAAGATGTCTACTACTTATTTTCAAGAAAT
This sequence comes from uncultured Bacteroidota bacterium, assembly GCA_903879995.1. Lineage (GTDB taxonomy): Bacteria > Bacteroidota > Bacteroidia > Chitinophagales > Chitinophagaceae > JJ008. The sequence goes on along the minus strand of CAIRNW010000326.1, from coordinate 5,148 downwards.
TATTGAAAAAATTGAAACCTTGCTCCCGGAAGATCAAGATTATCTGTTTGATTTGATAAAAAAAAGAAGGATTGAAAAAAGGCGGCTAGAAATTGCCAATAGTGCAGAAAACCTTGTTAAAGATTTTCAAGAGGGCAAACTTAAAAAAAGGACTGCGGAGGAGGTCAAAGCTTATTTGTTAGAAGATGGGGAAGAATGAATTTAGTTGCCGAAACAAGGTTTAAGAAAGCTTTTAAACGTTTAATCAAAAAGAGTCCTCAATTACGAGACAAAATATTTAAAGTATTGGACTTACTGGAAACAGATCCCTTTTCACCTGCTTTAAAATCTCATAAGTTAACGGGTAATCTAGCTAATTGTTGGTCATGCTCAGTCAGTTATGACTACCGCATTATCTTTACTTTTAGCAAAGATACGGATTCCGATGATATGGTGATTGTTTTAATTGCTATTGGTAGCCACGATGAAGTCTACTGATCAAATGAAAAGCACCGAGCCGTCCCCGATCGCCGTTTGAAACGGGTAAAATGAGTTAACCTCTTTGACAGGAGCGAATCGTGCCCACCATTAGCATGTTTTATGGTGTCATTGTTAACATGTATGCTCTTGACACTGACAAGCACCATCACCCACATATTCACGTCCGCTACAACGAATACAAAGTAGTTTTGCGTATCCTCGATGGTGAAATTTTAGATGGATCGTTACCTAACAAACAAATGAAACTTGTTCAAGCCTGGATAGCAATTCATCAAGATGAACTAATAGCAGATTGGCAACTAGCCAGTGAAGGACAAACTCCATTCAAAATTGAACCACTTCGATGAGGGACGATTAATGACACCCGATGTTATTCAAGTGACTGCATTGCCAGGCTATAAACTCCAGGTTCAATTTGAAAACGAAGAACTCAAAATTTTTGATATGTCTCCCTATCTTCAATATCCAGCCTTTTCAGCTTTGAGTCATGATAATTTGTTCCTTCAGGCTAGGGTGTTGAATGGAACTGTAGTCTGGACAGACGAAATCGACATCTCTCCGGATACACTTTACTTGAACGGGGAAACAATCAACGCGCCAGAATCAATAGCGGAATTAATCCCCATCGTTACCTAAAGCAGATCTGTCTAGTCTTGCTTTTTGACAATGATCGCCCTTGGAGGAATGTCCACAATCCTAAAACAGCCGTCTGGGAATATCTCAAAACCCACCCAGAATTTGAGATTAACAAGACCATTCAGCATAAACTGTTGATTACTGTCGCCCCTGATGGCTACTTGAAACGAGTAAAATAAGTTAACGCCTTGCACAGGAGCGAATCGTGCCCACCATTAGCATGTTTTATGGCTTGATTGTCCGAATGTTCTTTCTGGATACCCAACAACACCATTTGCCTCATGTTCACGTAGAGTATCAAGGTGCAGAAGCCGTTGTTTCCATACCGGATGGTGAAATCATTGAAGGTGTATTGCCGCCCAAAAAATTGCGGATGCTTCAGGCCTAGATAGTGATCCATGAAGAAGAGTTAATGGCTGACTGGTCGTTAGCCGTCAAGGGCGAGCCTGTATTTAAAATCGAACCACTACGCTAGGATGCTATTATGATCAGAGTATCCGCAGTTGTTGCCGAATCAGATTTTCATCTTGTTTTAACATTTACCAACAATGAAAAACGTCGATTCGACATGCGCCCCTATTTAAACTTACCTGTTTTTCAGCCATTGAAAAATCCAAGTTTTTTTTCATTAGCCTTTGTTGATTACGGGACTGTAGTGTGGCCTGGGGCAATCGATATTGCCCCAGAGATGCTCTACGACCTTTCTGTAGAGCAAGCAACAGTGTCTACATGAAATGTTTTGGGAAAGACTCCGGGGAGTAGGCAACAACCCCAAAACCGCTGTCTGGGAATATCTCAAAGACCACCCTGAATTTGAAATCGACAAAACCATTCAACACAAACTCCTCATCACCGTGGTCCCGGATGGGTATTTGAGGAGGGTAAAGTAAAGTCAGACTATACTTTTGGAAATGTAAACGTTGCATTATAGGCAGGTTCATGTTAGATAATGTGTTGTCGGGTAAAACAATATAGCCCGAACAATTTAACGTCAAACAAACCAATGACTTTTTCCGGATGCAGAAGTTGAGCTTTGATGGTCCAGTGGATCTCGGTTCCTTCCCCGCAACTCGCTACTAAGTAGTTGAGCCGTGCAGGGGATTGCTGTGTCTATTTACATTCTTATATAGAACTTAAGCGATCGCCCTTGACCCCAACCTTCCCATTTACTGTTCAATCTGTGATGTACTAGTTATCGGCGGGGGTATTGTTGATTTGTCCATTGCATGTCAGGGATGTGGCTAATAGGTGAAAACAAATAAATTATGAGAGCAGTTATTCTAGCTGGTGGATACGGTACACGGTGGAGTGAGGAAACTCACCTAAAACCAAAACCCATGATACGTACTAAGTTTAACAGCTCTTGCCTTTCTTAACCTTTCGTTACATGGTTGTAAATTTCCAGATCCACATACTTATAGCGCACAAAATGTTACATAAACTAACCCTTTTTGTCCTTACCTATCAACGGCAAAATTTTGCCCAAAGACTAATGAGATATTGGTCTGGTCAAAAACCCCAAGTCATCCTGATTGATGGCAGTAAAAATCCAATAGAAGCATCGCAGATTAGAGATCTCGGTGATAATATTAAATACATACATAATCCTGTTGGTGCATATCAGCGACTAAGAAGCGGATTGAGTATGATTAGTACTGAATATGTTGCTTTAGCCAGTGACGATGAATTTTTTATCCCATCTGCTTTGAGTGCTTGCATCAAGATGCTGGATGAAGATAAGGAATTGGTAGCTTGTTGTGGAAGATGTCTGGGATTTTATCCAGAGAAAAACCAGGTTTTAGGTACTCAGGTATATCCCGCACTCTCTGGCTATTCAATTGTTGATGATGACCCATTAATTCGGGTTCAAAGGCATATGGAAAGCTACGAAGTCAGCCAAATTTATGCAGTTTGTAGAACAAAATCTTGGACTCAAGCATTTGATCAAATCACGTTGCGCGAATTTCCATTTTTTGCTGCGGGTGAAATTCAATTCGAAATGTGCATGAGTTTTGCTGGTAAGTCCATGGTAATTCCAAATTTAATGTGGCTTAGGTCACTTGGTGAAAACGCACCAATACGCTACACAGATACCGATGTCTCGCTGAATCCGAGCAAAAGATTTCCACAATGGTGGAGAGATAATTCTAACAAGAAACAGCACGACGAGTTCATAGACATTATGATAGGTGCATTTTCGCTGCTGAATGAAAAATCAGAATACAACTATTCTGCTGCCGTTATTGCAGGATGTGAAGCATTCATCCGCGAAACCTACAATGACCTGCTTCCTTTACCTCGCAAAAATCTTTATTATTTCCTTCGGCGCAGATTGGCACTGGTTTTGCCAATTGGACTGAAGTCGAGAATCAAGCAGTTATTTCGCCCCGCTAAAGAGGACTTATCTGAGCCTAAAACCATGCTTGCCGTTCCAGAAGACCTGAGAGCATCAGAGGACTTATCTGAGCCTAAAACCATGCTTGCTGTTGCAGAAGACCTGAGAGCATCAGGGGTTGAAATCGATTTTCCTGCGCTCAAAGAAATTGAACAGGTTATCTTAGATTTTCACCGTTGACCCTCCAGTGGGCGTTACATATTTGCGGGATGATTTAAGATTTTCTTCTAATTTGAATAATTTCTTTTGTAGGACGATTGTGAAGTCTTCGCTAGATTACATTAGAGGTGTTAGGAAATAAAAGTATATTTTTTAGACTACAGAACTTCTCTCATCCTGATTGGATTTAAGTAGTGTGTTTAATTACTCTCCAAGATTGCTACTTTACTATACAAGTTTAGTGACGTATTAGAATGCTGTGTTTCTACTAAGAAAACCTCAATTGTAACTGCCATTATGAAACGAAATGTACTGATTGCTGGTGCAGGTCAGCTTGGTTCTCGTTATCTTCAAAGCTTGACATCTTCAACAGCTCAGCTGGACATATATCTTTACAGTCTTGATCCTCAATCATACGAAGTTTGTAGCAAGCGCTGGATTGAGGCTGGTGGAACCTTCCTGCACCATAAAATTGTAAATCAACTAAGTCTTGACAATCTTCCGCCAGCCTTAGATTTGGTTGTAGTGTCGTTAACTGCTGAATCTAGACCGGAACTTGTAGAGCAGATATCTTTGAGGAGTCGTGTTTCTTACTGGTTGCTAGAAAAGGTTCTTGCTCAAAATTCCGAAGGAATGGCCCATCTGGAACTGGTTACTAGTGGAGCAAAAGCTACTTGGGTAAACTACTACAGGACTTCGGAAGTATTGTATAAATCTGTCAAATCTCATCTCCTCTCAAAGAACACGGAATTTATGCGTGTTTTGGGACACAACTGGGGGCTAGCCTGTAATGCATTGCACTTCATTCACCTTTATGCTTGGTTATTCGAGTCTCAGTTAATCTCTGTTAACACTCATGGTTTGTCTAGTGAATGGCATGAAAGTAAGCGTCCGGGATACTTTGAAGTTTTTGGCGAATTGATAGCCGAGTTTGCTAATGGCGGAAGATTGAGCTTAGTTGCAAATCCAGGACCGGTTGAATATTCCATTACGTTTAAGAATGGTTCCCACACCTGGTTTATTGATGAGGACAATGGGATTGCGGAAAGATCTGATGGACTGAGAATCGAAGCTCGAATCCCATTTCAAAGCGAGCGCAAGTTATTGGACGAAATCCTCTCTGTTGGGAAATGTGATTTGCCAAGTCTGGGATCGGTCGTTATTGCGGATCAAGTCTATATTAACGCGATGCTGAATCATTGGCAGTTGCATAAGGATTCCTTGGCGTCAAAGGTGCCAATAACATAACTTGCTTCAGTTCATTCAATTCCAATATATGGAGACTCACAAATGCGAACATGGTTAGTTGGAGCTGGACCTATGGGGATCAGCTACCACAGGGTACTAAAGGTAATAGGAGAGCCGGTAAAAGTAATTGGAAGGGGTATGGAATCGGCGTCTAAATTTGAATCAGAAACAGGCCAACCTGTTAACCTGGAGGGTCTGGATATAATTCTTGAAAACGAAGATCCACCGGA
>CAIRNW010000325.1 GCA_903879995.1 uncultured Bacteroidota bacterium | reverse complement strand
GCGCCAAGTTTTAGGGAAACGGCCAAACAAATATCTTTTTCATAACTAAACTGCCCCTTGGCACCATGATCTTTTCCGCCATGTCCTGGATCTATCACAACGGTTCCAATAACTTTTTTAGCGTTAGACTTATTGGCATTTGGACGAACAAAGGAGGAGACAGTTAATAGGCCAGCGATTATTAAAAAGAATAGGAGTGTGCGTTGCGTCATGTTGAAGAGGACTAATATTCACATTTTGTTTAATGCAGCTTACAAATCGCGATTCCATAAAAGGTTACATTTGCTCCGCCGCACTTTTAAGATGTACAAATTTAAGCCAAATTGCTGCTTATGGCGGATCAGTTTCGTCGCTTTATTTTATGCCCATGCGTGCATAACTCATTTGGCTGCCCAATCCACTCCAACATTTCGCAGATCCTTAACAGTTCAGCCGGCTGATACAATTCCAGTTAGAACAGATACTGTTCGTCAACGTATTGATTCTTTTCAACTAAAGCGTACGGCTGATACATTAGATGCGCCCATCAAATATGAAGCAGAGGATTCTGCAGTGGTGCAAGTTCCTATGCGTAAAGTTTTGCTGTATGGCAAAACTAAAACGGTCTACGCTGATATGGTTTTACAAGCGCCAAAGGTGGAACTTGACCAGCGTACGCAAATAGTATTGGCAACTCGATCCGTTGATAGTGTTGGCAATACGGTTGATGCTGCCAATTTTAAGACAGGTGAAACAGAGATGACAAATGATACGATACGTTATAATTTTAAAACGCAGGTGGGGTTAACTACCAAAACGTATACCCAACAGGGCGAGATGTTGGTGATAGGGGAGAAAGCCAAGAAAGTAAATTCAAATACAACATTTATCCGTACAGCTCGATTTACCACTTGTTTATTAGATGATCCGCATTTTTCATTTGTAGCTGGTAAAATGAAAGTGATCAATCAGCAACTAGCTGTTTCAGGGCCTGCACACCCTGAGTTTGAGGGCGTGCCAGTTCCTATCTATGTTCCCTTTGGTTTCTATCCGCTCAGTCAAGGCAGGCACTCTGGTCTTTTACGCCCCAATTTTATCACTGACGAGCGACGGGGAATAGGCTTGCAGGATATTGGATATTATAAAGTAATCAATGATCATTGGGATGTAAAGCTTGGCGCTGACTTATTCTCCTATGGTGAATGGGCATCCACGCTGAGCGCTTCTTACCGGACGCGCTACCGATTCAATGGCGGGTTAACTTTTAATTTTCGTTCCTCTAAACAAAACTTCAAAGGAGATCCAGATTTTACGTCAAGTAAGGTTTTCAATATATCCTGGAGTCATTCTGTGGATAGCCGAGCCAGACCTGGAGTCAGTTTCTCCGCCAACGTTAATGCGGGTTCAACTAAATACAATCAAAGTATACCGGGTAACGCAATTTTGCCTTTTCAAAATATTATGGGTTCCTCTATTAATTTTTCTAAAACATGGAAAAATAGACCCTATAATTTTTCTCTCAGTGCAACCCACTCACAAAATAATAATTTAGGATTGATCAATTTGAGTTTACCAAATGGTGCATTTACAGTCAACACAATCTTTCCGTTTCAACGTAAGGAGGGTGTAGGAACGGCCAAGTGGTATGAAAAATTGGGGATCGGGTATAATGGTAATTTCTTCAATAATATTAGCTTCTACGATACGCTATCTTATGGTAAAAATGGAATAAAGCCCTTTTTTCAATACCTATTGGATACGGCGGAGTGGGGGGCAAATCATTCTATACCAATCACCCTTTCGTTACCTCCTGTGTTAGGGGGAAGGCTGATCATTTCACCTGGTATAAGTTACAACCAAGTATGGTT
>CAIRNW010000324.1 GCA_903879995.1 uncultured Bacteroidota bacterium | reverse complement strand
GTCAGATTATCATCATGGATTGCTTTCATCCATTTATCCTTTTGACCCGCACGATCCAGGGATATACCCAGTATGTGAAAATTCTTGTCTTTGTATTGGTTGAATACTTTCACCACATTAGGATTTTCCTGACGGCACGGACCACACCAGCTAGCCCAAAAGTCAATCAGCAGATAACGTCCTTTAAAAGAGGAAAGTTGTACGGGCTGATCCAAGGTATCGTTCTGGGTGAATTCCGGAGCCATACGACCAATACCAGTCAACTTTGCAGTTTCCAATTGCTCTTTAAAACTTTTTGCAGCAGGATAATCCTGCACGGCAGCAGGCAATGCATTATATAGCGGCTCTACCTTGTCTGGATTGATATCCCAACCCGCGTATTGTTGTAATGCATAAAAAGCAATAGGCGAGCCAGGATTTTTTTGAATAAATCCAGCCAATACATTTTCTTTCAAATCAGACTCTAGTTCATCAATTTGAGCTTCCACTCGATCTCTCGCTTCGGTATCCTTTTTTGCATTCGCTTTTGCATAATCCTGGTATAACACTTTCATCTTATCGTCATAGGGCTTTCGTAAAGCCTGTAGCGATAAGTAAGCGTCATGTTCTTTTGAACCTTTTATAGTTACGTTGCTAAAGGAATCTGTTGCACTGATACGAAGTTTTCCGGCCCCCGTGTAAACATTAAAGGCGTCTCGGGATTGATTACTATTGGATCCCCCTGCAAGTGGTGTGAACTGCTTGGCCGTACCAGCATCAGCATACTTTACTCGAAATGCGATCAATTCAGGCTCTGCCATTTTGAAAGAAAAGGAGTACGTGTTGTCTACAACCTTACAGCTATCTTTCACAGAGGTTCCGTTAACCCGGTGGTAGAGATAGACCCACTCAGGCTGTGGTTTTACGTTTTTAAAACTTCCCTTGACAGACAAGGACTTGGAATTATCCTGGGCAAACAGGGAGATTGGAAGGGCCAAAAAGGCCAGTAGGAGTGTACGCATAGGGTAAATTGTAGGGGTCTAATATACACAACTTTTCATACCTTTGTAGACCACGTATTTGTGGAACAAGCATTGTGAAACACCTAAATCAAAAATTCAATGGATCCCAATATATTGTACGCCCTTATTGGCGTAATCGCAGGGGGGGCTGGCCTCCTGGCAGGACGAGTCCTCTTTGCCAAAGGGAGTCGTAAGCAAGTAGAAGAAGCTGAAATTCAAGCACAAACAATTTTAAAAGAGGCCGAACTCAGGGCTGAAACTGTTCGGAAAGAAAAAGAATTAGAGGCCAAAGAAAAGTTTGTCCAGTTAAAATCTGCTCATGAAAGAGAGGTACTGGATCGAAACAAAAAGGTAATCGATTCTGAAAATCGTATTCGGCAGAAGGAACAATCAATCAGCCAAAAAGAGAATAACCTGGACAAGCAAATCCGGGATAACGAAACACTCAAAGAGAATTTAAATCGCCAGCTCGAGCAAACCAATGCTAAACGGGCGGAATTGGAAAAACATCAGGAAGAACATGTTCGTCGGTTAGAGAAAATTGCTAACCTTTCTGCGGACGATGCCAGGGCGCAGTTAATTGAAAGCCTCCGAAATGAAACACAGACCAAGGCTCTAGCACTTCAACAGGAAATCATCGAGGAAGCCAAACAAAAAGCGCAGAAGGAAGCACGCAAAATTATTATCCAAACTATCCAAAGAACAGCTGCAGAACAAGCTATAGAAAACTCCATCACTGTATTTAACCTGGAAAGTGACGAAATAAAGGGGCAAATCATTGGAAGAGAGGGAAGAAATATCCGTGCTATCGAAGCGGCTACGGGCGTTGACTTGATTGTAGACGATACCCCCGAAGCGATTCTTCTATCTAGTTTTGATCCCCTGCGTCGCGAAATTGCTCGTTTAAGCTTACAACGCTTGGTAACCGATGGTCGCATCCACCCTGCCCGTATCGAGGAAGTAGTAGAAAAAACAAGAAAACAGATCGAGGAGCAGGTAATGGAAATTGGGGAGCGCACTGTAATTGAACTAGGTATTCACGGGCTTCACAAGGAGCTGGTTAGAATGGTGGGAAGAATGCGCTTCCGTTCGTCCTATGGACAAAATTTGCTGATGCACAGCCGTGAAACAGCAAACCTTTGCGCCACCATGGCCGCTGAATTGGGGCTTAACCCCAAGCTGGCAAAACGTGCCGGACTCCTGCATGACATTGGAAAGGTACCCGATGAGGAAAGTGAATTAAGCCACGCCTTACTTGGAGCAAAACTGGCTGAAAAATACGGCGAGAACCCCGCCGTGGTCAACGCTATTGGCGCGCACCACGACGAGATGGAAATGCAATATGTAATCTCCCCCATTATACAGGCCTGTGACGCTATCTCTGGAGCGCGTCCGGGAGCCAGAAGGGAGATTATGCAACAGTACATCCAACGTATCAAGGACTTGGAAAATCTAGCCATGTCCTACAATGGCGTTGAAAAAGCATATGCCATCCAGGCCGGCCGTGAATTACGCGTAATTGTTGAGGCTGAGAAGGTAAGCGACCAGGAGTCAGACAGATTATCATTTGAAATAGCCCAAAAAATACAAACAGAGATGACCTTCCCTGGCCAAATCAAGGTGACGGTCATCCGGGAAAAAAGAGCGGTAAATGTTGCCCGATAGGGTGATTTTCACTACCTTTGCCCTCCTTAAAACTTTTACACATGAACGCCATTGCCTTTGTACACGAGCAGCTGACGGCAAAAAAGGAATTTCCGGCTTTCAAACCCGGCGACAATATCACCGTCAATTACAAGATCATTGAGGGTAACAAGGAGCGTATCCAGTCCTTCAAAGGTGATGTGATCAAGAAGCAAGGAACCGGAAGTACTGCCAGCTTTACCGTACGTAAGATTTCAGACGGTGTTGGCGTAGAACGTGTATTTCCTTTCTTCTCCCCCAACATTGAATCTATTGAATTAAATAAAACCGGTCAGGTACGTCGTGCAAAACTCTTCTACCAGCGTAAGCGTAGCGGTAAGAGTGCCCGTATCCGTGAAAAGAGAATGGCTGTGGCAGAAAATGCTGAAGCATAATTCAATCCAACTTGTTAAATCGAATCCCGTTCCACAACGAACGGGATTTTTTATGTGGGTTAATTAATGCCTGCCTTATCTTTACAGTCACAATTTTAGTTTATGATGAACCCCATCCTGCTAGGCATGCTCGGAACCAACGAAATCATCATTATCCTGGTTATCGTGCTTTTATTATTTGGAGGTCGTAAGATCCCTGAGCTGATGAAAGGGCTTGGCAAAGGCGTACGTGAATTCAATGATGCAAAGAATAATGTGAAGAAGGAAATTGAAGACAGCGCCAACGACGTATCACGTTCCGTCAAGGAATAATTCCCTTTTAGCTATGCCTTTATTGGTGAATCAAGGACGACTTCTCGCCCTGGTTTTCCTTTTGCTGTTTGGCACGAAATCAATTCTTGCACAAACTGGCCCTCGCGGTTTCAATCAACTATTCGATAGTGTGAGTTGGAATTCCAGCACGGGTGTAAAGCTCAACCCACAGGCCATCAGTTTTGTGGAGGGCTATATGCAGCGCTATGGTCCAGGTTTACGGAAAATGAAAGGCTGGGGTCTTCCCTATTTTAATATGATGGATCAGGTACTAGCAGAAAATAATTTACCTGGTCAATTAAAATACCTGGCCGTGATTGAATCAGGTTTGCAATCCACCGCTATCTCATGGGCTGGCGCTGTGGGACCCTGGCAATTTATGCCTGCCACTGGAAAACATTATGGTTTAAAAATTTCTGCTGAGGAAGACCAACGGATGGATTACGTTAAAAGCACCAAAGCAGCTGCACGTTATTTGAGTGACTTATACAAACAGTTCCAGGATTGGCTATTGGTGATTGCCGCGTATAATGGAGGAGAAGGCGCCGTAAACAGAGCCATTCGATTAAGCGGCAGCCGGGACTTCTGGAAATTGCAACGCTTTTTACCGGCGGAATCTATGAATCACGTTAAAAAGTTTATTGCCACACACTATGTATTTGAAGGGGAAGGCGGTGCTACCACTTTAACACAGCAAGAAGCCATTGCGCAAGAGGAACGCCTCGCGCGGCCCTTGCCTGCGGCCGCCCAAGAAGGCACCACAACATTACGCTTAGAGGGACGGTATAAAAAAGAAGCTATTTTAAAATACACAGGAGTAGACCCGCAAGAGTTCAAACGATTTAATCCATCGTTTGACGAAACCATCTCCATGCGAGGAAATTATTTGTTGCGACTGTCAAGCCCTTGTATGCAGGCCTTTCAAGAAAATAAGGAAAGAATTTTGGAGGAGAGCTTACAACTTTTACTGCGAGGGAATTAAAAATCATCGTCCTCATCCAGCTCTTTATCATTGAAAAGGTCATCATCAAATTCATCCTCTTCAATTTTGAAATCATCTTCCTCCTCACCTTTTTTTGCAGGACCTTTTTTTCCTTTTGATTTTGGCAAATCAAATTCATCAAAATCGGGATCCCAATTGTCCTCCTCTTGTTTTTCCCAATCATCCTGCTCTACATCATCATCTTCCTCATCTTCTTGTTGACTTCTTTTAGGTTTGGAAGAATCTTTTGCAGCAGCACGACCGGAAATTTTTTCGGAAGTTGTAGCAAGCTTTTTTGCCTTTTCTGATTTTATGGCCATAGCAGAATCGGATTAGTATTGTAAATTTTCGGCGAAGTTTTTAAATCGCCAAATTTTTAAAATTCTTTTTTTAGTGGGTAACTGTAACTAATTGATCACGTCCAGGTCCGTTGGAGATATATTTTACATCCACGCCCAGGTATGTATTAATAAAATTTACATACGTTTTCATAGCATCAGGGAGTGATGAGTACGTTTTACAGGTACTGGTATTCACGCTCCAACCAGGAAACTTTTCCAAAAAAGGAGTCGGTTTTGTTCGTTCTAATTGATAAGGGATCTCTGTGGTTTTCTTGCCTTCCACCTCATAGGCCGTGCAAACAGACAATTCAGCAAAAGAATCCAGTACATCTGCTTTGGTCATCACTATTTGTGTAACCCCATTTATCATGCAAGCATAACGGAGTGCTACCAGATCAATCCAACCGCAACGACGTGGCCGGCCCGTAGTGGCGCCAAATTCATTTCCAATGCGACGGAGTTCTTCGCCTGTGGCGTCTTCCAATTCAGTTGGAAAAGGTCCGCTTCCTACACGTGTGCAATAAGCCTTGGTTACTCCAATCACTTCACCGATTTGACGAGGCGCTATGCCCAGTCCATTACATACACCCGCAGCAATAGTATTCGAAGAGGTAACAAAGGGAAAGGTTCCAAAATCTATATCTAACATACTACCCTGCGCGCCTTCTGCTAATACTTTATTACCCGCTTTTATTTTTTCATTGATAAAGTACTCGCCATTTACAATATTGAGTTGGCGTAGAAATTCGATAGCTTCAAAAAACTCTTCTTCCCAAGCACTAATGTCTTCCTGAAAACCAAAACTATCCAGTAAGCGTTGATGCTTCAAACGAAGCTTGATATATTGTGTGGTAAAGTTCTTATCCAGCAAATCTCCCACCCGCAATCCGTTACGTCCGGTTTTATCCATATACGCAGGACCAATTCCCTTCAACGTCGATCCAATTTTTTGATTGCCCTTCGAAAGCTCCGCCGCTTTATCCAGTGCACGATGTGTGGGAACAATAATATGAGTGCGATCTGCGATAAATAAATTTTTCTTGACATCAACGCCAAAGGCCGCGACGCTTTCACATTCGCGTTTGAGTGTTACCGGATCCAACACTACACCATTGCCAATCAGATTGACAATACCTGGATGAAAAATTCCAGAGGGAATTTGATGCAGTACTAATTTTTTGTCATTAATGTAAAGGGTATGTCCTGCATTGGGGCCGCCCTGAAAACGAGCAACAACCTGATAATCTTTTGCAAAGAAATCTACAATCTTACCCTTTCCTTCATCGCC
>CAIRNW010000323.1 GCA_903879995.1 uncultured Bacteroidota bacterium | reverse complement strand
TGAAGTTAATCATACTCATTCATTTGGTTAAAAATTGACCATGTCTTACATTCGCGCCGGAGAGATGGCAGAGCGGTCGATTGCGGCGGTCTTGAAAACCGTTGAGGGTAACACCTCCGGGGGTTCGAATCCCTCTCTCTCCGCTGAATACATTAAATGCCCCGACAAGGTGCATTTTTAATTAGATAATCGAGATATGCTTGCACTCCAAAGTGAGCATCATTAAAAATGGTGGGGGGAAGCCTAGGCAAACAATATCCTTAATGCTTCTTTCAATTCCCGAAGGAAGCAAGGGGGAATCTCTCCATACTTGAAGGATTTATAAAGCCCCAAAAAGGCGTTTTAAATTGTTTTCATTTCAAAACGTTGTGAAAACCTACCACACCCATTTGAATAGTAAATCTAGTTTATTAACCATACTGCCTCACGAAACCCAGAGGGCTTAATATTAATTCTTAATTGCACTTTTTTTCTAGAGGCAATTGCTTGTTCAACTCGTGTTCTTAATTGATCATGCACCTGAAGTGGGAAGTAAACAATGGCACCAGTGTCTTCTTTAACTACACTATATGGCACTTTATCCCCAATTCCGTAAAATATAATTTGTATGTTACTTTTTCCACCTGATATAAGCAAAGGATAACTTACTCGTAATTGATGTAAATAACTTTCTTCCGTGCCGTTTGCATGGTTGGAAATTGAAAAAGATGGCACCCCGAAACCAAGAATATCAAACGTTTCCTGAATTGCCTCAGCAGGACTCTCTGGCTTAAATAGCATTGCTTCTTTACGCCTTACTTGCTGTAATCTTTGTTCATCAGCATAAGTCTCTTGAGCCTGCCCCCAAGCTACCAACGGGGGAAATAAAAAAATGAGCAAAAAAGTTAACAAATAGCTATTTAATTTCATGTGTAAAAATTTGACACAAAAATATATGAAATTGACCTCATTTGTAAAACAAGTAAGCTAGTAATTTGTTTAATATAATGTCATCCCAAATTATGTATTACAGCTTCTACCCATTACGAGTATTTTTTTTGATTCTATTTTCCATAATTGGAATATTTGCACTTCCCAGCTGTCTTGGGCAAGGCCAAAACGAGTCAACAATTAAATCAACTATAAAAATGAACCCAATAAATGCTGATAAACCAACAATTATGGAAATAGCAACTTTTGCAAACGGATGTTTTTGGTGCACTGAAGCAATTTTTGAAGAATTGAAGGGTGTGGCGAGTGCAGTATCTGGCTATACGGGGGGGCAAACTAAAAACCCAACCTATAAGGAAGTTTGCGAGGGCACCACTGGACATGCGGAATGCATTCAAATTACTTTTGACCCCAATATTATAAGCTATGACGAACTGTTAGAGGTTTTTTGGAAAACACACGATCCAACAACATTGAACAGACAGGGTAATGATATAGGCACCCAATACAGAAGTGCTGTATTTTATCACAATGAAATACAAAAGCAAAAAGCAACACAATATAAAAATGAATTAAACGAGAGTGGCGCTTGGTCAAGCCCCATCGTTACTGAGATAAGTCCCTTTACCGTTTTTTATCCTGCAGAAAACTACCACCAACAGTATTTTGAAGTAAACGGGAATGCAAATCCATATTGCCAATTTGTGATCCAGCCAAAATTGGAAAAGTTTAGAAAAGTTTTTGCTGACAAAAGAAAGAAAGAGGCGCAGAATAACTAAGAGTAGGTTAAATTAGCCTACCAACAAGTTACTGCCATGAAATTGACCAGTGTTTTTTTATTGTCTTCCTTCCTTGCCTTCCTATTAAGCACAGGAACAACTGCTAATGCACAATTAAATTCAATTCAGTTCAATTCGGATGATACGCTCCGTGGAACCCTCAACAAGGACAGAAGCTGGTGGAATGTTCTTCACTATCAAATCACCATTGAACCTAATTATCTTAAAAAGGAGATCAATGGTTCTAACAAAATTCGCTTTGCATCTATAAAAAAAAGCAATTCGGGTGAATTACAAATTGACTTACAGCGTCCCTTACAAATTGATAGTGTAATTTATCATGGAAAATCCGTTCGCTATAGCAAGAAAGGTGCTAATGCTTGGCTTATTGAGCTGGGAAAAGTCAAAAATCAAATTTCTGATTCTCTAACAATATTTTACAGCGGAAAACCATTACTTGCTAAAAATCCGCCTTGGGATGGCGGATGGATATTTACAACTGATAAAAAAGGAAGGCCCTGGATGACGGTGGCTTGTCAAGGATTGGGAGCTAGCGTCTGGTATCCATGTAAAGATCATCAAAGCGACGAACCTGATCGTGGGGCTAGCCTTACTGTAATTACCGCAGATACGTTGCAAGTGGTTGCCAACGGTAAAAAGCTAGCCTCCGAAAAATTTAGTGATGGTAAAATGGCAACCACCTGGAGTGTCTCAAATCCCATCAATAACTACAACATCGTGCCTTACATTGGGAAATATTCCAATTGGGAAGACACCTATTTAAGCAAAACAGGAAAAAAACTTGAGCTGTCCTATTGGGTATTGGACTACAATTTAGAAAAAGCAGTCCCCCAATTTAACAGGGATACCAAGAGAATGCTAGATGCCTTTGAGTATTGGTTTGGCCCCTACCCTTTCCAAGAAGATGGCTTCAAATTAGTAGAATCCTCCCACCTGGGAATGGAACATCAAAGTGCTATTGCATACGGGAATGGATTTACGAATGGATACAGAGGTCGTGACCTTTCCGGCACAGGCTGGGGTAAAGATTGGGACTATATCATTATTCATGAAAGCGGACACGAATGGTTTGCCAATAACATTACCACTAATGATATTGCAGACATGTGGGTGCATGAAGGATTCACGATGTACAGCGAGGTGCTTTTTATAGAATACCACTACGGTAAGAAAGCCGCAGATGCATATTGTCAGGGAATTCGAACAAAAATCAGAAATGACCGTACTATTATCGGATCCTATGGTGTGAATCACGAAGGAAGTGGAGATATGTACAACAAAGGTGCTGGCATGCTTCATCACATTCGTACCCAAATCAATAACGACAACTTATTTCGTGAAATTTTATTAGGCTTGAATAAAGACTTCTACCATCAAACAGTTGATACCAAGGAAATCGAGGATTATTTCATAAAAAAAACAGGATTGCCGCTGCAGGCAACTTTTGATCAGTATTTACGGGACACTAAAATCCCTGTTTTTGAGTACGCCTATCAAGATGGACTACTCCGGTATCGATTTTCAAATTGTAACAAGAATTTTTCTATGCCCATTCAAATGGGAGATCAGGAAAAATTGAAAATAATTTGTAACACAGAATGGCAACAAATAAAAGTACCTGATTGGAGCCTTGTCAATACAATTTCTGACAACTATTACTTCACTAAAAAAAGAATAGAGTAATCGTATTGCTATATGAGCAGCATTAGAAAACAGAGTATTTTATCCACCCTGGTGATTTATGGAGGGTTTGGAATTGGGCTGCTTAATACTTACTTGTTCACCCGTAAAGATTTTTTTACACAAGAGGAGTTTGGACTATACAATGCGTTTATAGCAATCACCTTGTTGTTAGTAGCGATAGGAAATCTAGGTGCCCCCTATTTTATTTATAAATTTTTCCCCTACTACCGAGATCGAACTACACCTGGTAAAAACGATCAACTAACCATTGCATTTATTTTGGGAATGGCCGGATTTGTGCTACTATTTTTTGCAGGCCAGTTAATTGAACCATTGATTATCCGTAAATACGCTACCAACTCTCCCCTATTGATCCAGTACTTCAATTGGATCTATGCACTTGCAGGAGGTCTCCTTTTATTCAACATTTTGGAAGCCTGGGGATGGCAACAGAAAGAATCAGTGATCAGCAACTTTTTGAAGGAAGGCTTTTGGCGTCTATTAGTTTTACTGTTGATTATTTTTTTTATTAAGGGGTGGATCTCCAGCTTTACACAATTTGTGAAACTTTTTTCGTTCAGCTATTTAATCATTGGGCTTCTCCTATTTATTTATCTATACCGACAGCAAAAAATACCCCTCCCCTTACAAGTAAGCACATTGACCATTCGGCTCAAAAGACCACTCTTTAACTACACAAGTTTTACCTACGCGGGTACTTTAATTTTTGTAGTGGCACAAGTTTTTGATTCGATATTAATTCCATCAGTGTTAGAGAACGCATTAGCACAATTAGCCATCTACTCCTTAGCACAAAACATGGCTTCAATGCTTCAAGCACCCCAGCGAGGAATGATTGCAGCCGCCATGGAACCCCTGACCAGCGCCTGGAAACAAAAAGATCAACAAACCCTGCAACGCATCTACCAGCGATCCTCCATTAATTTGTTTTTATTTGGTGTTTGTTTTTTTGGATTGTTTGCCATTAATTATCAAGATGCCATAATAACCCTCCAATTAAAACCAGCCTTTCTGAGTGGATTCACAGTTTTCCTTCTACTAGGGATTACCCGCTTAATCGATATGGGAACGGGCATAAACTCACAACTTATTGTAACCTCGCCTCGCTGGCGGTTTGAATTTATCAGCGGGGTAATCCTGCTACTTTCTATGCTTCCTCTTAGCTATTTCTTGACCAAATCCTATGGAATCGTTGGTACCGCCATAGCACAATTAATTTCAATTTCCATTTACAATTGCGCAAGAGTGCTATTTCTTTGGCTGACATTTAAACTTCAGCCATTTTCATATGCCACTTTAAAAGCGATACTATTATTTATTTTTATTTCGATCGGAATTCACTTGATTTTTAAAGACCAACAAGGATGGCTTTCTCTTTTTGGAAGAAGCGCTTTGTACCTAGCAAGTGCAAGCATTGGAGTAATCTATCTTAAACTAACTCCTGATATCAAACCTGTTTTACAGAGTATCAAAAAGAGACTAATCAAAAGCTGACTCTGTAGCAGATAGTATCGGCACTCTTCGAGCCCCAACAAATCGGCTTGAAAAATAAGGCTCACTTCGGCTACTCACCATCACACCATTACTGGATGACGCATGCACAAATTTGTTGTTACCAAGGTAAATTCCAACATGAGAAACAGTTCGACCTCTGGTTCTAAAAAACAATAAATCCCCAATTTGGATTTCATCCTTTTCCACTTTTGGATATTGCTGATATTGCTCACGACAAGTGCGAGGTAACTGGATTCCAGCATAAGATGAGAGTACGGAGGCTGTAAATGCAGAGCAATCAATTCCCTGCGAGGAATTTCCTCCACTCCTATAACGAACGCCCATCCATGGATCTATTGCCGCCAGGAGCTTGGGATCCGGGAGTGCCATTAATTCCTGCTCTAATAACACTGAAAATTTCATTTGAAGAGCCGACACTTCGCCCTCTTTAGAAAAACTGCTGGAGGCGGGTATGCTAGTAGCCGGCGGAAGCTCAATCAATTTTTCATTAGAGACTATAGATTTGTTGGCATTCAAAGTGCCCTTGAGCATCCACCGGGTTGGCTGACTTTTTGGCTCATCCTGTTTAATTGGCAAAGGATCCATAAAAACAAGGCGCTGAGGAATAGAGATGTTATCTGTTGGAGCCGAATTCCTGTCTGAGTGTGTCTTACTGAGGGGGAGCTTACTACCTATATTTTGCACAACGGTGCATCCGGTGAGTAGGAGTCCCACCCACAGCATTACTGGGGAAATATAAAAAAGTTGCGGTCGCAAGGGGGTCGAGTGAATGATTTTGCGAAGGTAACTAAATTAGCTACTTTGCTGACCCGCTATGCAGTTTTCTCACCTACATGTTCATACACAATACTCCCTGTTAGATGGGGCCGCATCTATACCATTGCTTTATAAAAAAGCTATTAATAATCAGATGCCTGCACTTGCAATTAGTGATCATGGCAACATGTTTGGTGTCTTTGAATTTGTGGCTGAGGCTTACAAAAACAAAGATGCTAATGGTAAGTTAAAAGTGAAACCCATTGTAGGTTGTGAGTTTTACCTGACTGAAAATCGACATCAAAAAACCTTTACAAAGGAACAGCGTGACAAGAGAATGCATCAGATCTTGTTAGCAAAAAACGAAGAAGGCTACCGGAATCTGATCAAACTTACCTCCCTCGGGTTTGTAGAGGGGATGTATGGCAAATACCCAAGAATTGATAAAGAGCTCATTCAAAAATATCACCAAGGTCTAATCGCTACCACCTGCTGCTTGGGCGCATCCGTACCGCAGGCGATTCTTCGCAAAGGAGAGGAGGAAGCAGAAAATGAGTTTAAATGGTGGCTGAATATTTTTCAAGAGGACTTTTATGTAGAGTTGCAAAGACATGGCATGGCAGAGCAAGACAGGGTCAATGATGTGCTGTTACGCTTTGCAAAAAAATATAAGGTTAAAGTCATTGCCAGCAATGACAGTCACTATGTAGAGCAAGACGACTTTACTGCACATGATATTCTGCTTTGTATAAACACGGGCGAAAAGCTGGCCACCCCTGCTATCCGCGATTTTGCGGATGACGACGTCAATGTTAAAGACAAACGATTTGCCTTCCCCAATGATCAGTTTTTTTTCAAAACAAAGGAGGAGATGGCAAAAACCTTTGCAGATCTTCCGGCGGCACTCGATAATACCAATGAAATCGTAGATAAGGTTGAGCCACTCAATCTGACACGAGATATTTTACTCCCCAACTTCCCCGTTGAAAAAAGATTTCAGATTCACACCAAAGAGGAAGTGATTGGAAAAAATAAAATCTCTCCGGATGCCAATAATCAATGGGAATATCTAAAGCACATCACGTACGAAGGAGCTACCAAAAGATATGCTACGGTAACGCCCGAACTGAAAGAGCGTATTGAGTTTGAATTATTCACCATAAAAACGATGGGCTTTGCCGGGTATTTTCTGATTGTAAGTGACTTTATCAAAGCGGGTCGCGAAAAGGGAGTTTTCATTGGACCTGGTCGTGGTTCTGCTGCAGGTTCGGTAGTGGCTTATTGTATTGGCATAACCAATATAGATCCCATTAAATACAATCTACTTTTTGAGCGATTCTTAAACCCTGATCGTAAGTCCATGCCCGATATCGATACCGATTTTGATGACGAGGGCCGGCAAAAAGTTATCGATTATGTAGTAGAAAAATATGGTAAGAACCAGGTTGCGCAAATCATCACCTACGGCACGATGGCTGCAAAAATGAGTATCAAAGATGTGGCGCGCGTGATGGACTTACCACTACCCGATTCGAATGCACTGGCAAAATTGGTCCCTGAAAAACCTGGGATTGAATTACGCCGGGTACTTCATGCTCCTTTAAAATCAAAAGAAGGAGAAAAATCGCTAGAAGAAAAAGAGGCCTTAACAAATGACGAAATAGAAAACGTAAAAAAACTCAGAGAGTTTTATAAACAGCCAAGTTCCCCCGCAGGCCGAGTTCTTCATGAAGCAGAGCGGCTAGAGGGTTCTGTCCGAAATACTGGAATACATGCGGCAGGCATCATCATTGCCCCTACCGATCTTACAGAACTGATCCCAATTGCAACAGCAAAAGATTCTCCACTCTGGGTTACTCAGATCGAAGGCAACGATATTGAAAGTGCAGGCATTATCAAGATGGACTTCTTGGGCTTGAAAACACTTTCGATCATTAAGAACGCGCTTGCTTTAATTAAACAACTTCATCAGATTGAAATTGACATTGATAAGATACCGCTAGATGATGCCAAAACATATTCACTATATCAACAAGGGGCTACCATTGGAACATTTCAGTTCGAAAGTCCGGGAATGCAAAAATATTTGCGTGAGCTAAAGCCTGACAAATTCGAGGATCTTATTGCGATGAATGCCCTGTACCGTCCAGGTCCGATGGCCTATATCCCCAATTATATTGATCGTAAACATGGACGAGAAGCAATCAGCTATGACCTTCCAGAAATGCAGGAGTATTTGGAAGAAACATACGGCATCACGGTGTATCAAGAACAGGTTATGCTGCTAGCACAAAAGCTTTCCGGATTTAGTAAAGGTGACGCAGACGTGCTACGGAAAGCAATGGGAAAGAAGAACCGAGAGACCCTGGATAAGATGAAAAAGCAATTTATCGAAGGGGCCACTGCTAACTTATTACCCGCAGAGCGTTTGGAAAAAATTTGGTCTGACTGGGAAGCTTTTGCGCAATATGCATTCAATAAATCGCACTCCACCTGCTATGCTTACGTTGCTTATCAGACTGCTTATTTGAAAGCGCATTATCCTGCGGAGTATATGTCTGCCGTGCTTAATAATGCAGGCAGTATTGAAAAGATAACCTTCTTTATGGAGGAATGTCGACGAATGGGAATCAATGTACTTGGACCCGACATCAATGAATCACTCAAAGGATTTGCAGTAAATAAAAAGGGAGAGATCCGTTTTGGTTTGGGTGGACTCAAAGGAGTGGGCGATGCGGCTGTAGAGAATATCATTGAGGAGCGAAACAAAAAAGGGGCATTCAACGACATCTTTGATTTTATAAAAAGAGTCAACCAGCGGTCTGTCAATAAAAAAACATTGGAGAGTTTGGCATATGCAGGAAGCTTTGATTGCTTCCCCGCGCTTCATCGCGCACAATATTTCACAGTGGCTCCGGGAGAAGATGTTACCGGGCTTGAGAAAATCATGCGTTATGGGCAAGTAATGGGACAACACCAGGCAAGCGCCGCCAACACATTATTTGGAGATCTTCCGGTTACGATGGAAATACCGCCCCCGCGGATGCTGGAAGTTGCCCCCTGGCCACTGATTGTTCAATTAGACCATGAAAAAGAAGTAACTGGAATTTACCTAAGTGGACACCCGCTGGATAATTATAAATTCGAAATTCAACACTATGGAATAACAGCAATTCGCGATTTTCTACATTTTAGAGAAACTATTCGCGAACAAGCAAACCCCGGTAGGCCATTTCGAATTGTTGGTTTGGTGGCTGACGCACAACATCGAATAGCCAAGAGCGGAAATAAGTATGGTAATTTTATTGTGGAAGACTACACGGGAAAAATGGAATTCCCCCTTTTCAGCGACGACTATTTAAAAATTTCACCCTTACTTCAAACTGGAAGCACAGTGTTGATTAACGGATTTCTTAAGCAACGTTACAACCGTGACGAATTTGAATTCAAAGTCATGGGAGTTACACTCGCAGAAACAATGATTGGCAGTCTGACAAGAATGTTGCATTTGGATGCAAGACCTCAAGACGTTAATGATGAAATAATACAGTTTCTAGAAAAGTACTTTAAGAAAAATCCCGGAAGAACCACTTTTAAATTCACTCTAACAGATGATCGTAATAGCTTAACAACCAGCCTTATATCTACTTCACAGGGAATTGAAATGAGCGCAGCGCTGATCCATTTTTTAAATAATAATCCAGCGCTACAAGTATCCGTGCAAACCGTGTAGGCTGACAACTTTTACACAAGTAATGCCAATCGGTCAAGAAGAATAGTGCTGGACCTAAATTTGCAATTCACATTCTAAACAATCTAAAATGGCTAAAGAATTTACCGACGCAAATTTCAAATCAGACGTACTAGAATCCGACAAACTTTGTGTAGTGGATTTCTGGGCGGAGTGGTGTGGCCCCTGCCGCGCTATCGGACCCGTTATTGAAGAATTAGCAAAAGAATATGACGGAAAAGTAAATATTGGCAAATTAAATGTAGACCACAATCCTTCTGTTTCCATGAACTATGGAATTACTTCAATACCTGCTATTTTATTCATAAAAAATGGGCAAGTGGTAGATAAATTAGTAGGCGCACAACCAAAGGCCAATTTTGTAAAAAAAATCGAGTCACACGCATAATCGATTCACAGAAATTTAAAAGCCTGCTTTTATCGAAGCAGGCTTTTTTTATTTAGCAACAAAAATAAATTAGTGGGATACTTCCTCATTTGGTGTATGACGATGCCTAAAAAGCAACGCGAATAGAACCGCAACTACCAAGGAATACCCCGCAAAGGATAACCATATTTCACGCCAATTCATTGACTGATCTGAATTTGTAAAATACTGCTGTATAACCATTCCACTTATAGTGCTGCCCAACCAAGCCCCAAATCCATTCGACATCATCATAAATATCCCTTGCGCAGATGCGCGAATCGAGGGGGATACTTGTGTGTCTACAAAAAGTGAACCGGAAATATTGAAAAAATCAAAGGCCATGCCATAAACAATACAAGATAAAATAATCATCCATAATCCATCGCCAGGATCTCCATATGCAAAAAGACCAAAACGAAACACCCAAGCAACCATACTAAAGAGCATCACCGTTTTAATTCCAAATCGACGCAGGAAAAACGGGATAGCAAGGATAAAAAGGGTTTCTGACATTTGTGAGATTGACATAATAATGGCAGGATATTGCACGGCTACACTATTCTTATACTTTTCGATTTTATCAAAATCATGTAAAAAAGTATCCCCGTAAGCATTGGTCAATTGCAAAGCAGCCCCTAATAACATAGCAAACAAAAAGAAGAGGGCCATTTTATAATTTCTAAATAGCGAAAATGCCTGCAACCCTAACAAAGAGATTAAAGAAGTTGATTTTGTTTGAGCATATTTTGGAGGACAAGCAGGCAATGTAAAAGCATACAAGCCAAGCAAAACAGAGGCTGATGCAGCTACATAAAATTGAAGAGCAGATGTTTCCCAACGAAGTAAACTCACTACCCACATGGCCACAATAAATCCAACTGTACCCCAAACACGAATAGGAGGAAACTCTTTCACAATATCCTTACCCGCCCCCACAAGCACCGTGTAAGAAACTGTATTGGCCAGGGAAATCGTGGGCATGTAAAACAGCATATAAAACAGCAACACCCAATAAAACTGACCAGGGTCGTTAACCTGTGGCAAATAGAAAAGCACTACAGCGCCTATTAAATGGCATAATCCTAACAAACGCTCAGCATTGAGGTAGCGATCCGCTACAATCCCTGCCAGGGCTGGCATAAAAATGGCGGAGAGTCCCATTGTTGAAAAAATAGCACCGAACTCCGCCCCACTCCACTGCCGATTTTGGAACCAATAAGCGCCAACGGTAATAAGCCAGGATCCCCAGATAAAAAACTCCAGGAAGCTTAAAATAGTAAGTTTGATTCTTGGTGTCATAGCAGAAAGATAAGGAATTAATACCTTTGCGGCACCTTTTTAAGCAAGCATGATTCATACCCCCTCCGCCTCCCCCGCCCTGCAAGCAATTGCAGAAAAAGTAGCTAATCAAATTCGTATTACTGATCAGGAGTGCCAACTTTTATTTGAGGAGGCGAGTCTAGGATTTGTTGGTGCACTAGCTAACCAAATTCGTGAGCGGAAGCATGGTGATCGTGTTTACTTTAACCGCAATTTTCACATAGAACCAACCAACGTATGTGTTTTTAGTTGTCAGTTCTGCGCATACAGCCGACTGTATGCAAATCGGGAGGAAGGATGGGAATTAAGTATTGAGCAAATGCTTCACCTCGTAAAAAAATATGATGGGATTCCGGTAACTGAGGTACACATTGTTGGGGGCGTTCACCCGAAGATGAACTTAAAATTTTTTAAAGAATTATTAGCGGCTATTAAATCTCATCGTCCCGAGTTACACATCAAAGCATTTACCGCCGTTGAATTTGATTATATGTTTCGTAAAGCAGGTCTTTCTCCAGAGGAGGGATTAAAAATTTTGATTGAAGCCGGACTTGATTCGATTCCCGGAGGCGGTGCCGAAATTTTTCATCCTGAAATTCGAGAAAAAATTTGCAAGGATAAAGTTGATGGAAAAGGTTGGCTAGAAATTCATGAAACGGCTCACCGGTTGGGTATTCCCTCAAACGCCACCATGCTTTATGGACATATTGAGTCATTTGCGCACCGCGTGGACCACATGAGTCGTTTACGTTCCTTACAAGACAGAACGGGAGGTTTTAACACATTTATCCCTCTCAAATTCAGAAACAAGGATAATGATATGAGCTATGTAAATGAAAGCTCGCTCATCGAGGATATGCGGATGTATGCAATTGCCAGAATTTATTTAGATAATTTTTCACACCTGAAGGCCTATTGGCCAATGCTTGGTCGACAAAATGCCCAATTAGCACTAAGCTTTGGTGTTGATGATATAGACGGCACGATTGATGATTCTACAAAAATCTACAGTATGGCCGGATCAGAAGAACAGCGTCCAACACTAACTACCACCGAATTAGTTGATTTGATACGTCAGGCGGGCCGATCACCTATTGAGAGAGATACGCTGTACAATGTATTAAATGATTTTAGCACTCTGGCAAACTAATTGGCACATTGATAGCCAATCCCCCATCAGCAGTCTCCTTATACTTATGATTCATATCCTTTGCGGTTTCCCACATTGTTTTAATGACCGCATCGAGCGAAACCTTTGCCAAATCGGGTGTGCTTTGCAACGCGAGTTGAGAGGCCGTAATGGCCTTAATGGCACCCATGGTGTTACGTTCAATACAGGGCACCTGTACAAGTCCTCCAATTGGATCACAGGTTAAACCCAGGTGATGTTCCATTGCAATTTCTGCAGCCATCAACACCTGGCGCTGCGTTCCTCCCATCACTTCTGTTAGACCGGCAGCTGCCATAGCTGCCGATACTCCAATCTCAGCCTGGCAACCTCCCATAGCAGCGGAGAGCGTAGCCCCTTGCTTAAAGATGATTCCAATTGCAGCAGCAGTCAACAAAAAAGAGGTGATTGATGCTGGTTGCTTAGCCTCACAGAATGATAAATAATATTGCAATACAGCAGGCACTACCCCTGCTGCTCCATTTGTGGGAGCAGTGACTACTCGTCCAAAGGATGCATTTTCCTCATTTACCGCAAGGGCAAAACAACTCACCCAATCCAATGTGTAATTAAACCCATGCCCTCCGGATGCAATACAAGCTGTCCATTCCTCATAGGTAGAATATGACTTACCCTTCAGTAATTTTTTATTCAACTCCGCTGCCCTACGAACAACCTCCAGCCCACCAGGCAGAATACCTTGTGTGTGACATCCTTTAAAAATGCAATCACGCATAACAGTCCAAATCCGATTGGACTGATCCATGGTTTGCTGTTCACTGCGCCAGGCCATTTCATTCTCCAACATTACCTCGTGAATAGAAAGTCCGGTTTTCAAGCACCAATGCTGTAACTCTTGTGCAGTGGCAAATGGAAAGGCTAATTCAACTTTTTTAGAACCACTTGATGCCTCTCCCTCTTGCAAAACAAATCCCCCTCCTACTGAATAATAAGTTTGCGAGAAACTTTCTCCCCCTGCAAGCGTAACCAAAAATGAGAGTGCATTAGAATGAAAGGGTAACGATTCTGTAATCAGGTATTCAATATCCTCTTGGGGATTGAAGTTAATTTCATGCAAGCCCCCCAGTAGCAGTGTTTGCTGGGAAGCAATTGCCTGTAACTGAGATTCAATTTGTTTTGTTGGGAATATAACCGGATCGGCACCCAATAATCCCATCTGTACAGCAATTGCAGTACCATGTCCCTTACCCGTTTTGGCAAGAGACCCATACAGTAAAACCCGAATTGCAGTAACGCTGGAAAGTTGCTGTTGTTCTTTCAAATGATCAAGCAAACAAAGCGAAGCTCGCCAGGGACCTAATGTATGAGAGCTGGAGGGCCCAATTCCAATTTTAAAAATGTCAAAAGCAGATATTGCTTCACTTGACATACATAATAGCTTTAGAGTACATCTACCAATTCGACTTCAAAATACAGCACCGAATCTCCAGGAATTGATCCGGCAGCATTACAACCATAGGCCAGCGAAGATGGAATAATAAGGCGAATTGTTCCTCCTTTCTTAATGAGGGGAAGGCCTAATTGCCATCCAGCAATCACTTGCCCCAGTAAGAATTGTACAGGAACTCCCGTATTTGAGTCAAAAATGGTGCCGTTCATCAATTTTCCGGTATAACGAACAGATACACGGGAGGTGAGCGCAGGAGTAAGACCACTTCCAGGATTTACAATTTGATACAACATCCCGCTGCTATGAGTTTGAACACTTAAGCCATTGGTAGAAGCAAAGTTTTGCATGGTTGCAACTTCACTAGCCACTGTTTTTGGCGTACAAGTGGTTTCCTTGTTACAGCTGAACATAGAAAAGGCAAAAAGCCCAAAAAATAATAGATAAAACAAACTACGCATGTGTGCAATTTAAGAGGATTGACGATTAATAAGTTCAAGATAGCGTTGCTCATTCATTTCCCATCGATGACGGGCAGAAAAAATCACTATAAATAAAACGGTAGCAATCGCGGCAATGACCAAAACAAGAATTAAAGAAGATTGCTCTCTGAAAAGAACCATTTGTGCCCGACTATACCAACCAGCAAACAGGTTGGTCACAGTAGCCAGGACCAGGCTTACCCCCAACGGTAGACCCACAGAAAGCTGCCGAACCCAACGCTTCCTTGCCACTCTGTTTTTCTCCCAGAATTCAATAAAATCCTTTTCCTGCTCTGTTAACATGAATTGTAAAGTTAGGCCAAGCATTACGATGCAACGAAAGAAAAAACCCCGCTTGAGCGGGGTTTGGAGGTCCCGAGCGGATTCGAACCGCTGTAGGAGCTTTTGCAGAGCTCTGCCTAGCCACTCGGCCACAGGACCCGTTGGAGGACTGCGAAAATAAGCAGTATTTTTGAAACCCTATGAATCCTATTGCCGCATCGGAGTTGATTATAAATAATCGGGGGGCTGTTTATCACCTGGATCTTCGTCCGGAAGAATTAGCCCCGACCGTAATAACCGTGGGAGATCCAGATCGAGTAAAAGCCGTAAGTCGTTATTTTGATCGTATCGAATTTACTGCGCAGCATCGAGAATTTATCACGCATACAGGTTACATCGGATCGAAAAGAATAACAGTCTTATCATCGGGCATAGGTCCTGATAATATCGACATTGTACTTAACGAATTAGACGCATTGGCTAATATCAACTTGGAAACGCGCCTACCAAAAGATAAACTAACCAGCCTTCAAATTATTCGATTGGGAACTTCGGGTTCTTTGCAAGCAGATATTCCCGTCAACAGTTTTGTTGCGGCAACACATGGGTTGGGTATTGACAATTTATTGCACTTCTACCGTTTTAATCAAAATGAAGAGGAATCATTATTAATCCAATCTTTCTTAACACAAACGCAGTTACAACACCAAACAGGATTACCTTACATTAGTGCAGCTTCGCCTTCCTTATTAAAGCATTTTGTAAAAAATTTTCATCAGGGAATTACAGTAACATGTCCTGGTTTTTATGGCCCACAAGGACGGGTCTTGCGTTTGGGCTTACATAACCCTCACCTTATAAACAGACTTACTGATTTTAAATTTGGTCCACACCGTATTACCAATTTTGAGATGGAAACAGCTGCTATCTACGGATTAGGCCGACTGATGGGACATCAATGTCTTGCGCTAAACGTAATTGTAGCCAATCGAGTAACACAAACTTTCAGTGATAATGCTCCACATTATATCGACCAACTAATTCAGCAGTTTTTAACAACCTTCTCAGCTTCAATTTCATGATCGTACGTTTTGAAAAGTACCAGGGAACTGGTAATGATTTTATTATAGTTGACAACAGAGATCAATCACTGAAAGGTTTGACAGTTGAATCGATACGCTTACTGTGTGACCGACATCAGGGGATAGGAGCCGATGGGTTTATGCTCCTTCAAGAAAAAGAGGGATACGATTTTGAGATGAAATACTTCAATGCAGACGGGAATGAGGGTAGTATGTGTGGCAACGGAGGACGTTGTATCACCCTATTTGCAAAAAAAGCGGGCATTAATAAAAAAGTTTTCAATTTCACAGCCATAGATGGCCCGCATGAAGCGCAGATCCGTGCTGCCAATTATGTGGCTTTACGAATGAAGGATGTGAATCAAATAGTAGAGCAGAAAACCGATTTTATACTTAATACCGGGTCGCCGCATTTAATCCGATTTGTAAAGGGTCTTCAGCAATTAGATGTGGTCAAAGAAGGGCGAGCTATTCGGTTTAATAAAGAATTTGCAGCAGAAGGAATCAATGTCAATTTCATTGAAGAAGAAAAAGAGGAGCGCGCGGTATTCATAAGAACCTATGAAAGAGGAGTTGAAAACGAGACCCTCTCTTGTGGCACTGGTGCTACCGCCGCCGCACTTGTTTGCTGTTATACTAAAAATGGGTTCAATGATGTAACAGTAAAAACCCGCGGTGGAGATCTTAAGATTGAATACAACAAAATTGCAGAAACCCATTTTGATAATATTTGGCTCTGCGGGCCTGCTCATTTTGTATTTGAGGGAACAATTGATCTTACAACCGGCAGCCATGCGTAAAATTTCAGTACGTGTATACGGAGTGTTGAGAGACCAAGAAGGACGCGTGCTAGTCAGTGACGAAAAAATTAGAGGCGAACTATTTACAAAATTTCCAGGAGGAGGGCTTGAATTTGGAGAGGGAACGCGGGATTGCTTAGTCCGCGAGCTAAAAGAAGAACTTAATCTTAAGGTCCAGGTGGAAGAACATATTTACACTACTGACTTTTTTCAGCGCTCAGCATTCAATCAAGCACATCAGATACTTTCCATTTACTATAAGTTGACTGCACTTGAGCCACTCAGCATAGATCTGGCAAAAAAGCCATTTACATTTAGTGATGCTGCTTATGCCAGTTATGAGCAAACACAACAAATGGAGTCCTTTCGGCTTGTTTCCTGGGAGGAGTTCAGTCCCACTATGATGAGTTTACCAATCGACAAAATTGTGGCAACGCTTCTGAAAAGCACTTCTTAATCCTGCATAGCCGCTTTTTTCATCGCTGCAGCTTTCTCTTCTCCAAGATAGCCTTCAATTATGCTATGCACGAGATAAACAACGGGTGTCATGAGCAAGGCAATCGTAAATTTGTAGAGGTAGTTTACAAATCCCACGGCAAGAAACAAGGAGAAAGGCCAAACAAAATCATCGCCTTGCTGGCTCATTCGAGTGCCTATATAAAAAGCAATAAACAATACTACAAAACTGTCTAAAAATTGAGAGACCAATGTGGATCCCGTGGCCCGAAGCCAGATGTATTTTTCTCCAGTCCATTTTTTAATACGATGAAATATTAAAACATCGACCAATTGTCCCACCAAAAAAGCGGTTAGTGAACCAATAATTATAAAACTTCCTTGACCCAGCACACTTTGGTAAGCCCATTGCATATTGGGCACCCCACTCCCCTGCTTACCGGTAACAAAAAAATCAGCTGGAGCCAACCATATGGCGCCTGAAAAAAGGATGAATGCAAAAGCGATCAAGCCCGCCGTCATCCAGGATAAAAAACGAACGCCTTGTTGCCCATAATACTCATTGATAATATCGGTCAATATAAAGACCACGGGCCAAAGTAAAACGCCGGCAGTAAGGTTAAATGAAAGATCGTTGCCGAACAATTGCAAATGAAGCGGCTCAAACCCTAGCGTTTTTTCCAGGGAGAATATCTTAACTCCTATTATTTCGGCAATTAAGGCATTCGCTACAAAAAACCCAGCCAACACCAGGAACAGGCGGGTACTTTTATCCCGAAGTATAGTATGAATCATAGTTGTTTTTAGGTTCCATGAAAATAGCATTATTTTGAGACCAAACTTTGGTACATGCCTGGCAAATTATTTAAACATTTACTCCCGCATCTGGGAGTGCTTCTAATCTTTCTTCTAGCTGCAGCCATTTTTTGCCGTCCGGCGCTCGAAGGAGGGCAACTCAATCAACATGATAATGTCAGTTGGAAGGGAATGGCACAAAATGCATTTGAATACAAAACAGCTAAAGGACATTTTCCACTTTGGAATCCAAACCTATTCGGGGGAATGCCTAATTATCAAATTGCCATGGAAGGCAAATCAATTCTACCCGACTTAATCCAAATTTTTTCGTTAGGGCTTCCTAAACCAATGAACTTCTTTTTTCTTGCCTGCTTGTTTTTCTACTTCTTAGCATTGAGCATGGGCGCCAGTCCACTGATTGGTGCTACGCTCTCTTTAGCCTACGCGTTTTCAACCTACAACCCAGTTATCATTGCAGCAGGACACGATACCCAAATGATCGCTACTGCTTGTATGCCATTATTATTAGCCGGGTTAATTCTTATCTATAATAAGACTTATTGGATAGGTTTATCCGTAACAACAGCTGGTGCACACTTACTGATTGCCGCCAACCACCTTCAAATCACTTACTACTTTTTGCTAATCGCCATTCTGCTCACCTTGGCATTTGCAGTAGATTGGATAAAAAATAAGGAATGGAATCACCTGGGTAAAGCAGCTTTAGCAACCTTATTTTCGGCCCTGCTGGCAATTGGAGGAAACGCGCTTATACTTTGGACTTCTGCTGAGTATAGTAAGTATACAATGCGTGGAGGCAAAGAGGTTAGCATTACCGCTGATGTAGTAAAGAGTACAAAAACCGCCGGACTTGATACCAGCTATGCTTTTGAATATAGCTTGGGAAATCGCGAATCATTGACATTGTTGCTCCCTAATGCATTTGGAGGTGGCCACAGCCGCAATCTAGAAGAGGGCTCACCTGTAGCAAAGAAGTTAATTGGTGCTGGAGTAGATGAAGGGAATGCCGAGCAGCTGGCACAAAGTTTACCCCAATATTGGGGCAGCCTCCCCTACACGGCTGGACCCGCCTATGTAGGTGTATTATTGTTTGTGCTGGGCATCCTTGGTTTTTTTCTAAACCGTGGCGCACTGTCCAATGGTGTGTTAGCTTTTACTTTACTTGGAGTATTTATTTCGTGGGGGAAGAACTTTTCAGCTTTTAACCTTTTCCTTTTTGAATACTTGCCTCTCTTCAATAAGTTTCGCGCACCTTCCATGGCACAGGTTATCCCTCAATTAGGACTTGCACTATCTTCCCTTTTACTGTTGATCAATATTTCCCAGAACAAAATAGAATTGTTTAGTAAAAAAACAATGGCTATAACAGCTAGCCTATTTGGAGGCTTGTTTATACTGTGGCTCATACAAGACTATGCCGCTCCAATTGATGAGCAAATCTTAAATGCTTACACCGACAAAAATGGTTCAGACCAATTTGCACGAACTATTATTGCGGGACTTCAGGAAACCCGCAGCAGTCTATTTGGTGCAGCACTGTTACGAGCTATTTTATTAACCGCCGTACTCGGGGGGCTATTCTGGGCTTACATAAAAAAATGGATTTCTTTCACCATCACCATGAGTCTGATTTTAGTTGTTTCCACAATAGAAATCATGACAATTAGTTATGATTACCTCGACGAGCGTATGTACCTGTCTCCTGAGGAGTATAGCGCCTCTAACTTTGCACCAACTCCAATCGATCAGGAGATTTTAAAAGATAAAGACCCAAATTACAGAGTATTAAACTTAGCTGCTAGCACCTTTAATGATGCGAGAACTTCCTATTTCCACAAATCAGTTGGAGGATATCATGCTGCAAAACTTAGAATATATCAAGACCTAATTGAAAAGTATTTTAGCAACGGGTTAAACCAAGGCATCTTAAATATGCTAAATACCCGCTACATAATTATAAGTGATCCAAATACAGGGCAACAATCATTGGTGCCCAATAACCAAGCTTTTGGGAATTGTTGGTTAGTCAGTCAGCTGGTAGCTGCACCCAGCAAAGCAGCTGTCTTGGATAAAATTGGATCAACTAATCTGCAGGATACCGCCATTATTGAAAAAGAACTTTATAATGGGCCTGTTAACTTTCAAAAAGATAGCAGTGCTTCGATTTCCCTTTCTACGTTTGATAACGATACTCTTACCTATTCTGTAGAATGTAACACACCGCAGTTTGCTGTTTTCAGTGAGATTTACTACCCTAAAGGATGGAATGCCTACCTGGATGAAAAACCAATCGCTTATCAATCTGTTAACTATGTATTACGCGGATTAGCTGTCCCAGCTGGAAAACATACGATTAAGTTTGTCTTTGAGCCTGAATCCTACAAAAAAGGTACTGCTATCATGTATGCGAGTTCGTTCTTAATCCTTCTGGTGGTAATAGGTGGACTATGGATGGGATTTAGGGTTAAATCAAAATAGGGATAAAGAATGAAGAAAGTACTTGCAATAGCCCCCTATCATTTTTTACCTGCCCGCTCAGGGGGACATCGTTATATTGAAGGTTGGTATAATGCCCTTGCAAAACATACACAATTAACGGTTATTAGCACGGCGGATAATACAATTGCTAACGACTGCCCATACCGAGTTCTTCCTTTGTTATCGAATTCAATTTTTCGATACAGCGACTTTACCTTGCGAGCAACCATTCGCGATCTCATTCAGCGCAATCAATATGATTTATTAATCTGGGAGCACCCCTATTTTGCCTGGCTAGCAAACCTGGTTAAAAAAGATACCACGATTCCTTTTCTACTACGAACACATAATATAGAATACCAACGATTCAAGTCTCTTCATAAAGTATGGTGGCCCATGCTAAAAATGTATGAGAATTGGAGTTTTCAGATCGCTGATTCAATTAGTTTTATTAGTGAGGCAGATAAAAGTTTTGCTATCTCCAATTGGAATGTCAATCCGGGTCGCTGCATCGATATCCCTTTTGGAGTAAATAACAATAAAATATCCGAAAATAAGACGGAAGCTAATCATGAAATTCGAAACCGTTATTCTATTCCCGAACATGAAAGTATTTTACTCTTTAACGGACCTCTTGACTATACTCCCAATCGAGAAGCGCTTGAGGCAATCATTCAATTTGTAGTCCCAAGTCTTCAGACACAACAGCACGCTTTTAAGATTTTAATCTGTGGCGGAAATGCCCCAAAGAGTTGGAAATTTCGAAAAACAATCCAACAGCACCCGTATATCGAAGCTGGATTTGTTGCGGACATCAATAAATATGTAATGGCAGCTGATCTTCTATTGAACCCAGTACAAAAGGGAGGCGGTGTCAAAACAAAAATTATTGAGTCCATTTCTTTGGGAACTCCGGTATTAACTAGTGTTAAGGGTGCCATTGGAATTGATCACAATATCACAGGAAAATATATGAATACTATTCAGGATGGTGCATGGGAGCAATGGGCGCCGACTATTATTAATTTAGTACACCACACTTCCTTTGAGCAGGAATCACTAACAAAATTCTTTACACACTATAATTGGGAGAAAATAATTGAGAGAGTTCTACCTGCGTTACCGGATTAGGTTTCCAGTAGTTTTAAAAACAACCCATTTAATAAATAGCCGCAAATACTCTTTTGCCAAAAAAAGAAAAGAAAAGCTGTAAT
Organism: uncultured Bacteroidota bacterium; assembly: GCA_903879995.1. Lineage (GTDB taxonomy): Bacteria > Bacteroidota > Bacteroidia > Chitinophagales > Chitinophagaceae > JJ008. Next base: position 5,778 of record CAIRNW010000323.1, on the reverse strand, counting down.
AGTAAATCCCTTTCCCTTTGCGCCATTGCATGATCAATAATTCATTTTTCATCATCACCCGTCGCAATTGTAATTGCTTTTGAATGGCTGTGCTACCGCTAGCAATATGTACGATAGTGGTAGCGGCTAGAAAATACACGGAATAGCCTAGTTTTTTTATCTGTTCACACCAGAGCACATCTTCTCCATACATAAAAAAACGGCCATCTAATTCCTGCCGTGGCAATTGAGAAAGGACAGCGCGTTTGAAAAGGAAAAAAGCACCATTTACCCAGTCCACATCCATGGACTGATCATGCTTGAAATACTGCCCCAACATTTTTTTACTTCGTATAGACGCTGGAAATAGAAAAAGTAAAAACCGAAATAAATCAAAAAGTTCCCAACTGATAGTACGAAACCTTCTTGCAGAATACTGAAGTGTACCATCCGGAAATACCTGCCGGCATCCCAACACGCCAATTTTTTTATCGGCTTCGAGAGCGGCCACAGATTGACTAATACTATCCTCTAACAAATAGGTATCACTATTTAGCAACAAAATAAAATCTCCTTTTGCAGCGCGAATACCTAAGTTATTCCCCCCGGCAAAACCAAGATTTTTGGGACTCTTTAACAAGTTGATAGTTGGAAACCTATCTAAAAAAGCCTGTGGATCTTTTTCAGTTGAGGCATTGTCAACTAAAATAATCTCAATAGAAACTCCTTTTGTATGATGCAGCACAGAGGCGATACAATCGCAGGTAAGTTGGAAGGTATTGTAATTGATAATGATGACCGAAACCATGCTATCGATTAAATTCATAAGAGAGGAACATGAACAGCTTTGAAAAAATCCCTTTTCGAAGCAGTGAAGTTGGAAACTTACGTTGAAAACGAACAATCGAGAGTAAGAAAGCAGGTATAGGATATCCATCCGCTAAGGCACGCAAGTCGGATTCCTCTCTAATTTCTAAATTACGGATTAGTCGCCACCAGCCATCATAACTATGTATACTTCGAATACAGGCACTACCATGTTTCTTATAGTAGTATAAAGATTCTGGAATTTCTACAGCTGGATTGCGGAAACAAAAATTGGTAACCTGCGAATCATTATAGCTCATAGTAATTAGCGGGTGCGGTATGTAACGACAAGAATAACGTCGTAACATACGAGTATATGCTTCTAAATCCACTAACCACTTCAAACGTGGGTCATACAACTCTTGCATACTTCTTCTGAATAGCACTACGCTGGGCGGACCTATTAAATTATTCGCAAATAAACGAAAGGGATCCTTTTTAATGGATTGAAAACGGCTAATTGAGATCGTTTTATTTTTTAGCTGACCACTACGTTCGTCGTGCGCGTAATACCCCGAAAAAAGTACATCAGCGCCTTCGTCCAGCTGTGCAGCATAATTTTCTAATGCATATGGATTAGTAAACCAATCATCATCGTGCATGATCTTAATCCATTGCCCGGAAGCGTGCTGTATCCCTTCCAACCAATTAGCTGGCGTGCCTAACGGCCGAGGATTTTTTTGATAATGAATGGAGAACTTATATGGCGTATTGAATAATAATTCCTCGTTATCACGGGAACTTGAATCGTCAGTAATGATCACTTCAAAGTCCTTGAATACCTGCTTTGCGATACTATCCAACAAACGTTTTAGCAAAGCAGGACGCTCATAGGCTGGAATACATATAGAAAGTAAAGGTCCCATCGGGGCTAAATTCGTAATTTTAAGGCACAGATCCACAAAATGTTATCCCACTCATTTATAATAAATGTATACCAGGGCCTCATAAACCGCTTATTTCGTAAAAAGGCAGATGATTTCGAGGCATTGTCATTGGGCTGGCTGCAAAAAAAGTACCTCAAACACTTGCCGACTGGAAAAACAAGAACTATCCGCATTGCTGGAGGACGCTTATACTACAAGGCACCACAAGAGTTGCTGCATGGATTACAGGAAATATTTATTGATCAAATTTATAAACAAACACTCCCCCCGAAGGCCCTCATCCTGGATTGCGGAGCTAATATTGGGCTTAGCGTAATTTGGATGAAGCAGTGGTGCCCGCAAGCACAAATCATTGCCTTCGAGCCTGATCCTGCCAATTTTTTGCTATTAGAAAAAAATATTCATTCGTACAAATTGGATAATATCACTTGCCATCATGCAGCCGTTTGGAATGAAAATACCACACGCAGTTTTTTGGCAGAGGGAGGAATGGCAAGCAGTTTTACCACCAACCTCTCCAAAGACACCATAACGGTAAAATGTCTTAGACTCAAAGACTTCCTTGAACAGCCCATAGACTTTTTAAAGCTTGACATTGAAGGAGCGGAATGGGAAGTTTTAATTGACTGCGCTCAAAGTTTAATGTCTGTAAAGAGTATTTTTATAGAATACCATGGACAATTTGATGAACAGGAAAAATTAGTCCAACTCCTGGACATACTTAAAAATGCAGGATTTCAATTTTACATACGTGAGGCCGCACCCCTCCATCCCACTCCATTTTTTCGGGATAAACTAAAGCAACATCCCTATCAACTGCAGTTAAATATTTTTGGATTCAGAATTAGTAGATAACGTAGGCAACGTAGAACATAATGATAGGAAATGATTCATGGCCTCTCTTTTATCGTCTGTAAATCTATAATCGATATTTTCCGTGTAATATCGCATCAAATCATAGTCAATAGAGCTGGCATTTTCCAACGCTAATGCGGGTAGCGAATTCATCCCCAATTCATTTGCCTGTATAAATTTATTTACAAATTTATCTTCCAAAGGTGTAGTGGCAACCCATACGGCAAATACAAAAGGCAACCCGGTCATTTGATGCCAGGCTTCCCCCAAATCGTATCGGTACGCGAACCGACTGTGCACGTTCAAGGCGCGATCGCCAATTATTAAACCGCCTCTTTGACCATTTATTTCCTCAATGAAAGCAGAAGAGGTGGAGGGTAAAAAAGTAACCTCTTTTTTCCAATGATCACGCAAAAGAATACGAAGCAACTGTACTGAGGTACGACTTTGGTAGTCCAAATAGATCGAATCCAGCGTTTCAAGGGGTTGCGTACTAAACAAACAAACAGAAGCCACAATTCCTTTAGTAGCTATACAATGCGAACCAATAATAGCAGCTTGGGGTAAACGAGGTAAAACAGCAATAGGAACTAAGCCAATATCAATTCTCCCCAACAATAAGTCCTCAGCGATTTGAGCAGGGTAATTTTGGCTAAGTTCTATTTCACCATCCAGGGATAATTGGGTCAACCCTTTTAATAGAGGGCGGGTATTCAAATAGTTAACAATTCCAACCCTTATCTTATTCAATTCGTTTAATTTTGCAATTGCAAAGGTAGTATTTCAAGGCTGCCCTTCCTCCTCAATATGGAACTTAATACACTTACCGCACTCGCTGCCATTGATGGTCGCTATCATAATCAAGTTCATCAATTAGATGAATTTTTTTCTGAGTTTGGACTGCACAAATATCGAGTATTGGTTGAGGTTGAATATTTACTGGCACTGGAACGCAAAAAGCTATTTACATTACCGGCTGCCACAAAAAAACAGCTCAAAAAACTAATCGATGAATTTAGCTTGGAAGATGCAATTGCTATAAAAAATATTGAGAAAACCACCAACCACGATGTTAAAGCTGTAGAGTATTTCATCAAGAGTAAATTACAAGAATGGGGGGCCGGCAATTGTGCCGAGTGGGTTCACTTTGGATTAACCTCACAGGATGTAAATAATACTGCAATTCCGCTTGCATGGAAGCATGCAATGGAATACGAATATCTTCCAGGACTACTCAACTTAAAGACAGCGCTTTCCTTATTGGCAAAAAGCTGGAGCGAAATTCCTTTATTGTCAAGAACACATGGACAACCTGCTTCTCCCACAAAACTGGGCAAGGAAATTGCGGTTTTTGTAGAAAGACTTCAAAACCAAATAGAGCAGTTAATTGGAATTCCTTTTACTGGGAAATTTGGGGGAGCCACCGGTAATTTCAATGCCCATCATGTTGCCTTTCCGGCTGTCAATTGGATAAAATTTGGAAATGATTTTTTGCAAGAACTGGGTTTGATTCGTCAGCAACACACCACACAAATTGAGCATTACGATTTATTGGCGGCTCAGCTAGACACACTGAAAAGAATCAATACGATTTTAATAGATTTTAGCAGAGACATGTGGACCTATATCTCGATGGAGTATTTTCTGCAAAAAACAAAAAAAGGTGAGGTTGGATCCTCTGCGATGCCTCACAAAGTTAATCCCATCGATTTTGAAAATGCTGAAGGGAATCTTGGACTAGCCAATTCTTTATTAGCTCACTTAGCAGATAAACTTCCGATATCCAGATTGCAAAGAGACCTAACAGATTCAACCGTTTTGAGAAATTTAGGGGTCCCTGTAGCCCATACATTGGTTGCATTTCGGTCAATAGAAAAAGGATTAGGCAAACTACTCCTTAACGATGCAAAGATTTATAGTGACCTGGATGCAAACTGGGCTGTTGTAGCGGAAGCCATTCAAACAATTTTGAGAAGAGAAAAGTATCCTAATCCGTATGAGGCTTTAAAAGAATTGACCCGGGGAAAACAAAAAATTGATCAGAAAACTTTACACCAATTTATCGATAAGCTTACAATAACAGCGGCGGTAAAAAAAGAATTAAAAAAAATAACCCCGCACAATTACACCGGAATTCAAGCACCAATCCCCAGTTGATCAGGACCGATGTATTTCACTAGTAAAGTGAAATTGAATAGCCGGGTTATTGGAAATTTCAGTGTTGAGGAACCACTCACTTTGTGCCAAATAAACAGGATTTCCATCTTTGTCCACCCCTGCATTAGCTTGCTTGAAACGCAGGAAATCCTCCAGCTTTTTTGAATCTTCGGCCGTAAGCCAGCAAGCTTTATAAAATGGAAGTGGATTAAAAACTACAGAGGCCCCATACTCGTGTAGTAGTCGGTATTGAATCACCTCGAACTGTAACTCCCCCACACACCCTATGATCTTTTTAGTTCCTCCAAATTGAGTAAATAATTGTGCAACTCCTTCGTCTGTCAATTGCAATAATCCTTTTTCCAGCTGCTTTGTCTTGAGCGGATCTTTGTTAACCACCTCCTTGAAAATCTCGGGCGAAAAAGAAGGAATTCCAGTAAAGTAAAAATCCTCACCTTCAGTAAGGGTATCTCCAATTTTGAAATTCCCCGTATCAAACAATCCCACTACATCCCCTGCGTAAGCATCCTCAATAATACTTTTATCCCGCGCCATAAAAGAATATGGATTACTAAAGCGCAATTCTTTGTCAAGCCGTACGTGATGAAAATATTTATTACGCTCAAACTTACCCGAGCAAATACGCATGAAAGCAATACGGTCCCGATGCTTTGGGTCCAAGTTGGCATGGATTTTAAAAACAAATCCTGTCATCTTATCCTCGTTAGGTTCCACTTGGCGGGAGGACGTTGCTCTAGCCTGCGGGGGAGGTGCAATTCGAATAAACGTATCCAGCATTTCCCGAACACCAAAATTATTAATAGCACTTCCAAAAAATACGGGTGCGACTTTCCCAGCCAAATATTTCTCCACGGAAAGTGGCCCATGCACTCCGTCAATCAGCTCCACATCCTCACGAAGAATAGCGGCATCTTTCTCCCCCAATCGCAGATCTAGCATAGAATCAGAAAGATGATCTACAGTCAGTGTATCTTCATTTCCCTTGGTACCCGCTTGGAATAATAGTAAACTT
>CAIRNW010000322.1 GCA_903879995.1 uncultured Bacteroidota bacterium | reverse complement strand
TTACGACCTTAAGGTGGTCTATCGATTCTAATGATCCGTTCGCCGCATCGGAGGGGTAACGAGACCCGGCGACTACAATTCGTACGTTTTTTGGCCTTTTTATCACTCATTAGGTGGTATAATTTGTTGCTTGTACTGATGGCCCAGTTCCTCGCGGCTCGTTTCGTTTTGGTGGGACAATCAGAACAGTGGAATTGGCTGCTCGACCGGGGGTTGTGGGGACTAGCCCTTGCCGGTAGTCTTCTGCTGGCAGGAGGCTACATCATCAATGCTTTCTACGATATGGAAACCGACCTCGCAAATCGTCCACAAGAGGTCATCGTGGGACGGGTCATCTCCAAAAAGCATGCCCTTCAAGCCTGGATGCTGCTGAATGGCGTCGGCCTAACCCTCAGTGCCTGTTTATCGACCCGCCTCCTCCTGTTTTACCTCCTCTACAGCGGGTCTTTATGGCTTTATTCACATAAATTGAGAAAGTTTCCCCTCATCGGTGAAATAGCCGCAGCTTTCCTGAGTGTTTCAGCATTTTTTGCCATCTGTGTTCACTACCAATCGGTCAATTCAGGGCTTCTGATTCTGGCTTCCTTGTTCTGGATATTGGTATTGGCCCGCGAAATGGTTAAAAAACTGATCAGCATGAGAGGCGATCTGGTATATGGCTATAGGACTTTTCCGATCGAATATGGCCTAAAAAAAACGCGACTCCTGCTTCTTTTCTTGCATATAGGGGCACTTTTACCCATCATGGCGTTCACTATTTTAAACCACAACGCATCCACCTATTTATTTGCAGGGATGGTGGGTAGCGGTGTCATGGCATCCACATATTTTTCCATAAAGGCCGTTCGAACGGCAGACCACAGCCGAATCAATACAGCGCTTAAAATTATATTATTGATGTGCATTAGCGGAATTATCTTAATATAACATCCCATTCACCCATTTTTATTTCACTTCGACTGAATACGCGGCATGCGGAACTCATAAACCAGAGCTTTATCTCCTCGTAGCATATATAAATTCCCCTCTTTATCGAAGCAAAAGGAGTGTATTTTTTTGGTTTTCACTCGCCATGAACGCACAATTGTGTAGGTTTCCGGGTGAAGTCGAAACAGCATGCGCTCATTGATAGAGTATCCCCACAAGGCGCCATCAAACCAAGTTAAAGCAGATAGTGAAGCCATCGGAAGCCTATGCTCATGAATCTGCCGAAAGTCCATATCAAATTCGGTCAATATCATCCGCTTGTTTTGCATGCCTGCGGTCAGCACAAAAGTCTTCCTTGCCGGATTCCAGGTGAGGCCGCTCCCATCGCCATTTTGTTGTAAGGCCGTTGGCAGATCGAAGGTATATTGGGGCAACAAAGTGCCAGCGTCATACGCGACCACCTTTTTGGCTCCAGCGTCGCGCACATAAACCACCTTTTCATGCGCACAAACGGCTTGGTAATCGCTGCCCTCCCGTTCGCTGCTTCTGATGGGTGACCAAAGTTGACTAAAGCTGTACACCCTTCCCCGATCACCGGTTAGGTAGAAGCGTTTTAGACGAAAATCAAAAGTAATTGACTGCGGCGTCGGTACAGCTACTGAAAAAAAACGCTCAGGCTTGAGTGTGGTGGGATTTTGTGCGTAGAGTAGGCCGGAAAAAAGCATCAGGCTTATGAAGCAGGAAAGTACTTTAGGGGTGAGCCAGCTTATGAAAAGAGTGAATCGATTAGGGGGCTGACACTTTGGCATATTTTTGTCTATGGCAGGGCTATTGTAGCGCTATATTTGAATTCGAAAATACGATATAAACGAACCATCTGTAAAATAATGACAGCCGAAACCGAAAATAATCCAAACCGAGTCAGCGATTCGTCTTCCGATTCTGAAGTTCAGGAAGCACAAGAGCCAAAAGCAGACGCAAAGGCAGAAGAAACCAAAGAACAGCAAGAGCCAATAGCAGATGCAGAGGCCGATTCCTCCGAACCCGCCTCAGGCGATTCCGGTGGGGAATTAGAAGAAATGCAGAAAAAATACCTGTATCTTCTGTCAGAATTTGAAAATTTCAAAAGACGCAGCGCACGTGAGCGGCTCGATATGTTCAAGAATGCATCTAAAGATTTATTGGTCGACCTTCTTCCCGTACTAGATGATTTTGAGCGCGGATTGGCTGCGATGGAGCAGGCCAAAGAAGTGTCGGCAGTAAAAACAGGCGTAGATCTGGTCTACCAAAAATTCCGTGGAATTCTTCAATCGCGCGGCCTACAACCCATCGTTGCAGTCGGTGAGGCCTTCGACACCGAGCTTCATGAAGCGATTTCCCAGGCGCCGGCGACCAATGAAGCGTTGAAAAATACGGTGTTGGTGGAGGTTGA